>NZ_JBUDGD010000032.1:0-64054 GCF_055484735.1 Pseudomonas sp. 15C
GCGAAGGGACCCGAGCTTGCGAGGGCCGAACGCAGGAGCAAGCCTTTTGGGTTACCTTTTTGGCGTTTGAAAAAGGTGACCCGCCGTAAGGGCGGAACCTTAAGTGGCCGTTACCGCAGCAACGGATATGTACCCAAAGAGACGCCTTCGCGCGCAAGCTCACTCCCAAAGAAAAACCACAACCACCCTCCAACCCATAAATCTTGTACAAACTATTTGACTTGTACATCAACCCATCTATGCTGACAAAAAGTTGTACAGGCAAAACCCTCTGTACAGGTATAGATCGCGAGGTGCCCATGTCCGCTACCCCCACGTCCAAGCCAAAAATCGCCATCAGCGCCTGCCTGCTCGGCGCCGAAGTGCGCTACAACGGCGGACACAAGGAATCGCGCCTGTGCAGCCGCACCCTCACCGAATACTTCGACTTCACCCCGCTGTGCCCCGAAGTCGCCATCGGCATGGGCATCCCCCGCGAACCGATCCGCCTGGTCGGCGACCCCGAACAGCCACAAGCCGTCGGCACCGTAAACCCGGCGATCAACGTCACCGCCCCACTGGCTGAATATGGCAAACAGATGGCCGCCGAACTCAACGACCTCTGCGGCTACATCTTCATGCAGCAATCACCGTCCTGCGGCCTCGAGCGAGTCAAGGTCTACCACGCCAACGGCGCCCCGGTGAACGGCGGCGGTCGCGGCATTTACGCCCAGGCCTTCTGCGCCGAGCACCCTGACCTGCCTGTGGAAGAAGCCGGACGCCTGAACGACCCGGTGCTGCGCGAAAACTTCATCACCCGGGTACTCGCCTACAGCGCCTGGCAACAAGTGCTTGCACAAGGCCTGAGCCGTCGTGTCCTGACCGAATTCCACTCGCGCTACAAATACCTGCTGATGGCGCACAACCCGCTGCAATACAAAGCCCTCGGCAAACTGCTGGGCAGCATGGCCGACAGCGATCCGGCCGAACTCGGCCCGCGCTACTTCAGCGAGCTGATGGCCGCCCTGAAGAAATGCGCGACCCGTGGCACCCACTGCAATGTCTTGCTGCACATCAGCGGTTATTTGAAACAATCGCTGAGCGCCGAAGACAAAAAAGAAATGCAGCACGTCATTGGCCAGTACCGCCGAGGCATCGTGCCGCTGGTGGTGCCGCTGACCCTGCTCAAGCATCACTTTCGCCTCCATCCGGATCCGTACATTGCGCAGCAGGTTTACCTGCAACCGCACCCGGAAAACCTCAGTCTGCGAAACGCTATCTAATGAACGAAAAAACCGACAGCAGCGCCCAGGAAGATCTCGGCGCCGACTTCAAAAAGGCCCTGGACGAGGGCTGGCTGCCAATCCGTGAAGTGGCGCGGCAGACCGGCGTCAACGCCATCACCCTGCGCGCCTGGGAGCGCCGCTACGGGCTGGTCGTGCCGCAGCGCACGCCCAAGGGCCATCGCCTGTATTCGGCTGAACATGTGCAGCGCATTCTGGCAATTCTCACCTGGCTCAACCGCGGCGTCGCGGTCAGTCAGGTCAAGCCGTTGCTCGACACGCCACAGGCGTTCAGCGAAACGGTAGAGAACGACTGGCAGCAACTACACCAGACGCTGATGACGGCCGTCACCCAACTCAACGAGCGCTTGCTCGACGACAGCATCAATCAGGCCATGGCGTTGTACCCGCCGCGCACCCTGTGCGAGCAACTGCTGCTGCCGCTGCTGACAGAACTGGAGCAGCGCTGGCAGGGCCAGTTCGGCGCACAGATGGAACGGGTGTTCTTTTATTCCTGGCTGCGCAGCAAATTCGGCACGCGCATCTACCATAACAACCGCCAGTTCCACGGCGCGCCGCTGTTGTTGATCAACCATTCCGACCTGCCACTGGAACCACATCTGTGGCTATGCGCCTGGCTGATCAGCAGTGCCGATTGTCCGGTGCAAGTGTTCGACTGGCCGCTGCCCGCCGCCGAACTGGCACTGGCGGTGGAACACCTGCAGGCCCGTGGCGTACTGCTGTATTCCAGCAAAGCCATGAACCTTGGGCAGTTGCCGAAGCTGCTCAATGGCATCGACTGCCCGAAAATGATCGTCGGACCAACGGTATGCATCCACCACGCCGAGTTGTCCGTAAAAACCTCCGACATGACTGATGTGCTCCTGGCAGAAGACGTGCTTCTGGCCCACCAGGCACTGGTTCAGCGTGGATTGATTTAAATGGACGCGGTGAGTTCCGACATGCAATTGATCTGGCTGCGCTGCGACTTGCGCCTACATGACAACACTGCCCTGGCCGCCGCCGCTGCGCGCGGGCCGACGGTGGCCGTGTACCTGCTGAGCCCACAGCAATGGCAGGAACATGACGATGCGCCGTGCAAGGTCGATTTCTGGTTGCGCAACCTCACTGTCCTGAGCCAAAGCCTCGCCGCGCTGAATATTCCTCTGCTGATTCGCACCGCGACGCATTGGGATCAGGCGCCAGCGCAACTGCTGAAACTGTGCAAGGAGCTCGGAATTCAGGCAGTCCACGTCAACGAGGAATACGGTGTCCATGAAAGTCGCCGCGATGCCGCCGTTAGCCAAACCCTGAAAGCCGCAGGCATCGAATTCCATAGCTACCTCGATCAGTTGCTGTTCAAACCCGGCACCGTGCTGACCAGGACCGAGACGTACTTTCAGGTGTTCAGCCAGTTTCGCAAGGTCTGTTACGAACGCCTGCACCGCTCGTTGCCGGCGCTGGTCAAGGCACCCGGCAAACAAGCCGCGCTGCACATCAGCAGCGATCCGATTCCCGCATCGATCAACGGTTTCGCCACCCCGAGCCAAACCCTGCAAGCGCTGTGGCCGGCCGGTGAAGACGAAGCCCGCCGGCGTCTCGACAGCTTCACCGACGCGCAAATCGACTATTACCAGAGCGAGCGTGACTTCCCGGCGAAACCCGGCACCAGCCAGCTCTCAGCTTATCTGGCGGCCGGGGTGATCTCCCCGCGTCAGTGCCTGCATGCCGCGCTGCACAGCAATCAGGGCGAATTCGAAAGCGGCAAGGTCGGCGCGGTCACCTGGATCAATGAGCTGCTCTGGCGCGAATTCTACAAACACATTCTGGTTGGTTATCCGCGGGTCTCGCGCCATCGCGCGTTTCGCCCGGAAACCGAAGCACTGGCCTGGCGTGACGCGCCGGCCGAACTGGCCGCCTGGCAAGAGGCGCGCACCGGCCTGCCGATCATCGACGCGGCGATGCGCCAATTGCTTGAAACCGGCTGGATGCACAATCGTCTGCGCATGGTCGTGGCGATGTTCCTGACCAAGAACCTGCTGATCGACTGGCGCGAAGGCGAGCGCTTTTTCATGCGTCATCTGATCGATGGCGATCTGGCGGCGAACAACGGTGGCTGGCAGTGGAGCTCCTCAACCGGCACCGACTCGGCACCGTACTTCCGGATTTTCAATCCGCTGAGCCAGTCGGAGAAATTCGACAGCGAAGGCCTGTTCATCAAGCACTGGCTGCCAGAGCTGGCCGGTCTGAACAAAAAAGACGTGCACAACCCGGCCAAACTCGGCGGCTTGTTCGGCGTGGCGGATTACCAGGCGCCGATCGTCAATCTGAGCACCTCGCGCGAGCGTGCCCTGGCCGCGTTCAAGAACCTGCCGTCGCGCCTGCCAGCCGGAGGCCATGATGAGTGAGTTCCTGTACCGCTTCGCCGGGCAATTTTCCACCTTGAACAAAGACAACCTGGACCGCCTCGGCGAGCTGTACAGCCACGACATTCATTTCACCGACCCGCTGCACGAAGTGCAGGGTTTGCAGCAATTGCGCGATTACTTTAACGAGCTGTACGCCAACGTTAGCGAGCTGCGCTTCGATTTTCACGGTTACGACCAGATCGCGGACGGCGAAGGCTACTTGCGCTGGGTCATGAGTTATCGCCACCCGCGTCTGGCGAGCGGGCAAGTGATTCGCGTCAGCGGCTGCTCGCATTTGCTGTGGCACGACAAGGTTTATCGCCATCGGGATTATTTCGATGCCGGGGCGCTGCTGTATGAGCATTTACCCGTATTGGGCCGGGTCATCGCCTGGCTAAAAAGGAGAATGGGATGAGTCGTACACCTCCACGGCGTTATTGGCTGACCGGTGCCAGCAGTGGCATCGGCGCGGCACTGGCTGAGGAAATTCTGAAAACCGGTGCGCACCTGGCGGTCAGCTCGCGGCAGATCGCGCCGCTGAAAGTCTTGTCGCAACGCTATCCGGGACAAGTGCTGGTGGTGCCGGGCGACCTGACCAACAGCCAGACCGTGCGCGAAATCGGCGAGCAGATTACCCAAGACTGGGGCTCGCTGGATTCGGTGATCCTCAACGCCGGCACCTGTGAATATGTCGACGCGAAACAGTTTGATTCATCGATCATCGAGCACGTGGTGCGCACCAATCTGCTCGCCAGCAGCTACTGCATCGAAGCCGCCCTGCCCCTGCTGCGCAAAGGCACCGCGCCGCATCTGGTTGGCGTGGCCAGTTCAGTGACGTACCTGCCGCTGCCTAGGGCGGAAGCTTATGGCGCGTCGAAGGCCGGTTTGCGTTATCTGTTCGAATCGCTGCGCATCGATCTGGCCGACGAAGGCATCGAAGTTACCGTGGTCAGCCCTGGCTTTGTCGATACGCCGCTGACCGCGAAAAACGATTTCCCCATGCCACTGAGCTGGCCTGTGGACAAAGCCGCGCGACACATCTTCGCCAAGCTCAAGGACCGGCCGCTGGAGATCGCCTTTCCGGCACTGTTCATGGCGGCGCTGTGGCCGCTGTCGAAGCTGCCGTCGCGTGTGCAACTGGCGATAGGCAAACGCATGGTGCGCAAATCTCCGCCATTGACGGACCCGACATGAAAATCGCCATCATCGGCAGCGGCATCGCCGGGCTGACCTGCGCCTACCTGCTCAATCGCCGCCACGACATCACGGTGTTCGAGGCCAGCGACTGGGTCGGCGGCCACACGCATACCGTGCCGGTGACTGTCGACGGGCGTGACTATGCGGTGGACACCGGTTTCATCGTGTTCAACGACTGGACGTACCCGAACTTCATCCGCTTGCTCGGGCAACTCGGGGTGGCGTTCAAACCGACCGAGATGAGCTTCTCGGTGAACGATCCCGACACCGGCCTGGAATACAACGGCAACAACCTCAACAGTCTTTTTGCCCAGCGCAGCAACCTGTTGTCGCCGGGGTTCTGGGGCATGTTGCGCGACATTCTGCGCTTCAACAAAGAAGCCCAGCGCGACCTCCTCGAACTGCGCATCGCCGCCGATACTACGCTGGACGAATACCTTAGGGCCGGCGGCTACGGTGAGCGTTTCATCCTGCATTACATCGTGCCGATGGGTTCGGCGATCTGGTCGATGTCGATGGCGGAAATGCTCAACTTCCCGCTGCAGTTCTTTGTACGTTTTTTCAAGAATCATGGACTGCTGTCGATCAGCGACCGTCCGCAATGGCAAGTCATCGAGGGTGGCTCGAGCGCTTACATCGCGCCGCTGACCGCTTCGTTCAAGGAACGGATTCGCACCAACTGTGCGGTGACTCGAGTCGATCGCGACACCCACGGTGTGGTCACCCATAGCCCGGCCGGCATCGAGCACTTCGACCGCGTGGTGTTCGCCTGTCACAGCGATCAGGCACTGAAACTGCTGGCCACACCGAGCGATGCCGAACGGGCGATCCTCGGCGCCCTGCCCTACGCCGACAATGAAGTAGTGCTGCACACCGACACGCGCCTGCTGCCGACACGCAAACTGGCGTGGGCGAGCTGGAACTACCGGCTCAGCGGCGCCGGCCACACGCACGCCGCCGTCACCTACGACATGAACATTCTCCAGGGCATTCAAAGCGACACCACGTTTTGCGTGAGCCTCAATCAGAGCGCCGGCATCAGCACGGACAAGGTGCTCGCCCGTTACACCTACGCGCACCCGCAATTCAGCCTCAACGCGGTGGCGGCACAGCAGCGCTGGGGCGAACTGGACGGCGCGCAGCACACGCATTATTGCGGCGCCTATTGGGCCAACGGTTTTCACGAGGACGGTGTGGTCAGCGGTTTGCGCGTGGCCGCCGCGTTCGGGGAAACCCTGTGAACAGCGCCCTGTACAGCGGCTGGATCGGCCACCGGCGCTTCTCGCCGCGTCGCCATGAATTCCGCTACCGCATCGGCTTGCTGTATCTCGATCTGAGCGAGCAGGACGCAGTTCTTGCCCTGTCGCCGCTGGCCGGGCGCAGTCGCTTCGCGCCGTTTTCCTTCCGCGAGACCGACTACCTCAAGGCGTTCACCGGCCAGGGCATGCGCCTGATCGATGCGGTGCGCCAACAGGTCGGCGCGGCCATCGGGCATGAGCCGCAAGGTTCGATCTGCCTGCTGACCCAGGTGCGCAGTTGGGGCTTGTCGTTCAACCCGGTGAGTTTCTTTTACTGCCATGAGGCGGACGGGCAACTGGCGGCGATTGTCTGCGAAGTGACCAACACGCCGTGGCGCGAGCGCTATCACTATGTGCTGCCGGCGCGCGCACCGCTGAGCCTGGGCGATTTTCATCAGCACTTCGCCGTGGCCAAGGCTTTTCATGTGTCACCCTTTTTGCCGCGCGATCTCGAATACCGCATGAGCTTCAGCCCCGCCGCGCAAAACCTCGGCGTGCACATGGCCGACTGGCAGGGCGAACAGAAACTGTTCGACGCCACGCTCAACCTGCAACGCGAACGCCTCGATCGCCAAAGCCTGCATCGTTACCTGCGACGTTTCCCGTGGATGACCGCAAAAACCGCATTGGCCATTTATTGGCAGGCGCTGCGCCTCTTGCTCAAGCGCGCGCCGATTTTCTCCCACCAGACTGCCGACGGCAGCTTTCAAACCGCCACTGTGTCTCCCAAGGAGCACCGCCATGAAATCCTCTAGTCTGTCGGCCGGTTGGCTCAGCACCAACGGTTTGACCGGGTCGCTGTTGCGCCGTGGCGTCTTGCGCCAATTGAGCCTGCTTAAACACGGACAACTGCTGGTGGTCGAGGATGGCGAACGCCTGCTGTTCGGCACTCCGGGCAGCACGCTGCTGGGAGAAATCCACGTCAACGATCCGGCACTCTGGGGCATGGTCGCCGGCAACGGTTCGATTGGCGCGGGCGAGGCGTTCATTCACGGTTATTGGAGCTCGCCGGATCTGACCGCAGTGGTGCGCGTGTTCGTCAGCAACCTCGACGTGCTCGATGCCATGGAGGGCGGCCTGGCGCGTATCAGTCGGCCGTTGGTGCAAGGCCTGCACTGGCTCAATCGCAACACGCGCAAGGGCTCGCAGAAAAACATCGCCGCGCACTACGATTTGGGCAACGACCTGTTCGAGCAGTTTCTTGACCCGACCATGATGTACTCGG
Organism: Pseudomonas sp. 15C; assembly: GCF_055484735.1. Lineage (NCBI taxonomy): Bacteria > Pseudomonadati > Pseudomonadota > Gammaproteobacteria > Pseudomonadales > Pseudomonadaceae > Pseudomonas > Pseudomonas sp. 15C. The sequence goes on from NZ_JBUDGD010000032.1 coordinate 7,391, forward strand.
CCGGGCAATTCCTGCGCCCCGAGGACAGCCTCGAACAGGCGCAACTGAACAAATTGCAGCGCATCTGCCAGAAGCTTGCTTTGCAACCCGGCGATCACTTGCTGGAGATCGGCACCGGTTGGGGCAGCATGGCGCTGTATGCGGCGCAGCATTACGGCTGCCGCGTGACCACCACGACCCTGTCGAAAGAGCAGTACGCATTCACCGCGCAACGCATCGAGCAACTGGGCCTGCAAGATCGCGTCACGCTGCTGTTGCAGGACTATCGCGACCTCACCGGGCAGTACGACAAACTGGTGTCGATCGAGATGATCGAAGCGGTCGGCCATCGTTTCCTGCCGACCTACTTCAAGCAGTGCGCGCAGTTGCTCAAGAGCAACGGGCTGATGCTGATCCAGGCCATCACCATTCGTGAACAGCGCTACGAACAGGCGTGCCGCAATGTCGATTTCATCCAGCGCTACATCTTCCCTGGCGGCGCCTTGCCCAGCGTGCAGAAGATGCTTGATGTGGTCAGCCGCGACACCGACATGAACCTGCTGCACATGGAAGATTTCGGCCTGCACTACGCGCGGACCCTGCGCCTGTGGCATGAAAACTTTCGCCAGGCCCACGGTCGTTTGACCGAGCTGGGCTATGACGATTATTTCCTGCGTTTGTGGGAGTTCTATCTGTGCTACTGCGAGGGCGGTTTCCTCGAGCGCGCGATTGGCACGGCGCAACTGCTGCTGGCAAAACCGGCGGCGATCACCGCGCCGCTGCTCGGACGCTTCGATGCTTAAAAATGTCGCCAACGCGGTACTGTTCCAGCTCGGCTGGCTGACCTGCGTGATGGGCGGCAACAGTCTGTGGTTGCTGCTGGCATTGGCGGTGCTGGTGATTCATCTGCGCTGGCTCAGCAGTTGGGCGGCCGAGGGCCGGCTGGTGCTCAGCGTGGTGATTTTCGGCACGGCGCTGGACAGTGTTCTGCGCGCGTTGGGCGTGTTCGAGTTCAGCGACGAGTCGCCGCTGATTCCGCTGTGGCTGATGTTGCTCTGGGCATTGCTCGCGACAACGTTGCGCCATTGTCTGCAATGGAGTGCTCGGCCGTGGTGGCTGGCCAGCGCGCTGGGGGCCGTCGGCGGTGCCCTGTCGTACTACGCAGGAGGGCGCCTGGCCGGGGTGCAATTTCCCTACGGCGATTGGCCCACACTGATTGGCATCGGTGTGCTTTGGGCACTGGTGTTTCCGCTGCTGCACGCGATGGCCCGGCGCCTGGCGCAGTGAGCGTCTGTCAGCGCTTTCACACGCACAGCGACAGCTGCCTTACACTGGCGCCATGAAAACCATCCCTCATCAACAAATCGCCGAACCGGCGGTCACTTGCTCGACCTGCGCAGCCTGCTGTTGCCAGCTCGAAGTCATGCTGATCACCGACACGGGCGTGCCTGAACGTTTTATCGATACCGATGAGTGGGGCGGCGAAGTGATGCTGCGTCTGGACGACGGCTGGTGCGCAGCGCTGGATCGCGACAGCATGATGTGCACGATCTACGAAAAACGCCCGCTGATCTGCCGCGAATTCGAAATGGGTGCACCGGAGTGCATTGAGGAACGGCGCGGCATCGCCACGGCCTACCGCTGATTTTTCAAACACCACAAACCAATGCAGGAGTGAGCCTGCTCGCGATAGCGGAGTGTCAGCCGAAAATTGTTTGACTGACACTCCGCTATCGCGAGCAGGCTCACTCCTGCAAGGGGAGCTGCGTAGCGGTTACAGCGGCATCGTGTAATGCAGTGCGTAACTCTCTACACCATCGTTGTCGCTGGACAAACCGGCGTTGGAATAGTGCGTCGCACGAATCCCGACTTCATGCCCGCCATTGAAACGCAGGCCGAAACCGATGCGGTCTTCGAACTGGAAGGAACCGCCGATTTTGTTGTCTTCGTATTCGGTGTTAGAGAAAAACGCCGCACCGATACCCGCTTCAACGTACGGTTTGACCGACTGGCCGGCAAACTCATAAACGAAAACAGGCGAGAACGACAGGCTGTTGTTGCTGGAAGTCTTGTCACCTTCCCAATAAGTGTAAGCGCCACTCCAGTAGCCGGTCAGGCGACCCACGTCGCTCTGCAGCCAGCTCTTGTCCCAGTCGAAATTCATGCCCAGGCGATAGGTCATGGTCGAATCGCTGGTACCGCCAACGGCGAATTCAACGCCAGCGGCTTGTGCAGAAATGCTTTGCCCCATCAGTGCGGCCGCAATCGCGGCCAAGCAGAATAGTCGCTTCACTTTGAAACTTCCTTTTCCGGAACGATCGTTTGGTTTTTAGTGCTGCTGTCGCTATAGAAATCTGCGCTCGAACAGAAGTTCAGCTTATTTCGAGTTATTTCACATTTTTTTTACAAGTCGAAGTTTTGCACATCTGCGGCGGATTGGCCCAGCAGCGGCAGGATTTTTCTGAAGGACAGCGGATCGGCACTGGTCCAGAACTTCACAGGCTGGCATGGTCCTGCGGCAAGCAGATCACGTTCACCCAGCAACCGTTGCAGTTGCCGGGCCACCGCCGCGCCGGTGTCGATCAGGCTGATATCGTCGCCGATCATCGTCTTTAGCAGCGGCTTCAGGAAGGGATAATGCGTACAGCCGAGAATAATCGTGTCGCAGCCCTGAGCCAGTAATGGCGCGACGTAACCTTGCAGCAACACGCGCAATTGCGGGCTGTGCAGCTCACCGTCTTCAATCAGCTCGACCAGCCCCGGGCACGGCTGGGTGATGACTTTCACGTCGGCAGCGAAGCGATCGAGCAGCGCGGCGAACTTGGCGCTCTGCAAGGTGCCCGTGGTGGCGAGTACGCCCACCACCCCGCTGCGGGTCGCGGCGGCGGCAGGTTTGACCGCCGGTTCCATGCCGACAATCGGCCAGTTCGGGAAGTCTCGACGCAAGTCAGCCACACCGGCCACGGTTGCAGTGTTGCAAGCCAGCACCAAGGCCTTGGCGCCCTGCTCGCGGAAAAAACCGCCCATCGCGCTGCAGCGCTGGCGGATGAATTCCGGAGTTTTTTCACCGTAGGGAATGTGCCCGCAATCGCCAACATAGAGCAGCGATTCATTGGGCAGCAAGCGCTGGATTTCAGCCAGTACCGACAAGCCGCCGACGCCGGAATCGAACACGCCGATCGGCGCTTCACGCATGGCGCGAACCACAGACACTGCAACCCGGATCGCGCTTGACGCGCAATTCGCGGAAACGCGAACCGAGCGCATCGATCAGTAGCAAGCGCCCTACCAGCGGCTCGCCGAAACCAACCAGCATCTTCAGCGCTTCAAGTGCTTGCAGGCTGCCAACCAGACCGACCAGAGGCCCGACCACGCCCGCCTCGCTGCAGGTCAATTCGGCTTCGCTGCCATGCCCGTACAGGCAGTGATAACAAGGGCTCTCGGCACGCCGCGGGTCGAACACAGACAACTGCCCTTCCAGGCGAATCGCCGCGCCGCTGACCAGCGGTTTACCCGCCGCTACGCACGCCGCATTGACGGCCTCACGGGTAGAAAAGTTATCCGAACAGTCGAGGACCAGATCCACCGCCGTCACCGCGACTGCCAGAGAACTCTCGTCGAGCGCCTGACGGTGGGCAATCAGCTGAATCTCGGGATTGATCGCACCCAGGCGCTTGAGCGCCGAATCGACCTTGCTCATGCCGACACTGTCGGTGTCATGAATGATCTGCCGTTGCAGGTTGGTCAGGTCGACGGTGTCGAAATCGGCCAGGTGCAGTGCACCGACACCGGCAGCGGCCAGATACAGCGCCACCGGTGCGCCGAGACCGCCGAGGCCGACAATCAATACGCGACTGTCCTTGAGCTTCAGTTGCCCGTCGATGTCGATGTGTTGCAGCAGAATCTGCCGGCTGTAGCGCAGCAATTCCTGATCATTCAGCACGGCAGGCGCCCCAGACTGATGCGTTGATGGCCGCCCAGATCGGTGCGGCTGTGAACCTCGGTAAAACTGCGGGTCAGCAGCAGATCGCGCACGGCTTCGGCCTGATCATAGCCATGTTCGAGCATCAGCCAGCCACCGGCTTCGAGATGATCTGGCGCCTGAGCGACGATCAAACGCAGATCGTCGAGACCGTCTTCACCGGCGACCAGCGCACTGGCCGGCTCGAAGCGCACATCGCCTTCGACCAGATGCGGATCGGCGGCGGCGATGTACGGCGGGTTGCTGATGATCAACTGAAAACGCTGACCGGCCAGCGCACTGAACCAGTGGCTGCTCAGCACTGTAGCGTTGTTCAAGTGCAGGCGCTGGCGATTGCGTTCGGCCAACGCGACGGCTTCGAGCACGCGATCCACCGCCGTCACTCGCCACGCCGGGCGCTCGCTGGCCAGGGCCAAGGCGATGGCACCGCTGCCGGTGCCGAGGTCGAGCACTTTCGCCGGGGTCGCGGGCAGCAGTTCCAACGCCGCTTCCACCAGCAATTCAGTGTCGGGGCGCGGGATCAGCGTGTGCGGTGCCACTTCCAGATCGAGTTTCCAGAAGCCCTGCTGGCCGAGAATGTAGGCCACCGGCTCGCCGCCACGGCGTCGTTGCAGATACTCGGCAAAGGTCAGCGCCGCTTCGCTCGGGACGATGCGCTCGGGCCAGGTGTGCAGAAAACTGCGCGATTTGCCCAGCGCTGCGGCGAGGAGCAATTCGGCGTCCAGACGCGCCGTCGGCGAATCTGGCAGTTCGGCGGCGCGCAACAGGCTGGCGATAATGGTCATTTATTCACCTATCGCCGCGAGCTGATCCGCCTGGTATTCGGCCAGCAACGGTTCGATCACCGCGTCCACGCCACCGGCGAGAATTTCATCCAGCGAATACAGGGTCAGGTTGACGCGATGGTCGGTGACCCGGCCCTGCGCATAGTTGTAGGTGCGGATGCGCTCGGAACGATCGCCGGAACCGACCAGCAATTTGCGCTCGCTGGCGATCGCGTTGGCCGCCGCGGCGTTTTGCTGATCGTTGAGCTTGGCCGACAGCCACGCCATCGCCCGCGCACGGTTCTTGTGCTGGGAACGTTCTTCCTGACACTCGACCACAGTGCCGGTCGGTATGTGGGTGATGCGGATCGCCGAGTCGGTGGTGTTGACGTGCTGACCACCGGCGCCGGAGGAGCGGTACGTGTCGACGCGCAAATCCGCCGGGTTGATTTCGATGGCTTCGCGCTCGTCCGGCTCTGGCAGTACCGCCACGGTGCACGCAGAAGTATGGATACGGCCCTGGGATTCGGTGGCCGGTACGCGCTGTACGCGGTGCGCCCCGGACTCGAATTTCAGCTTGCCGTAAACGTTGTCGCCTTCAATGCGCGCGATGACTTCCTTATAGCCGCCGTGTTCGCCTTCGTTTTCCGAGAGGATCTCCACGCGCCAGCCACGGCGTTCGGCGTAACGCGAGTACATGCGGAACAGGTCGCCAGAGAAAATCGCCGCCTCGTCGCCACCGGTGCCGGCGCGAATTTCGAGGAACACGTTGCGGCCATCGTTGGGATCTTTGGGCAGTAGCATGCGCTGCAAGTCGGATTCCAGGGTAATCAGCGATTCCCTGGCTTCGCGGACTTCTTCCACGGCCATTTCGCGCATGTCCGGGTCGTTGTCCTTGAGCAGCGCCTGTGCGCCTTCAAGATCGCTTTGTACGCCGAGCAGCTTTTTATAAGCCTGCACGACCGGCTCGAGTTCGGCGTATTCCTTGGAATAGGCGCGAAACTTCGTCTGATCGGAAATGACCTCGGCGTCGCCGAGCAGCGCGGTCAGTTCCTCGAAACGGTCCTGGAGGGTGTCCAGCTTGTTGAGCAGTGACGCTTTCATTGCGGTTTTTTATCCGAAAAACTATCCGGTGAGCCCTCAAGGGCAAAGAGTTCCTGGGCCATGGCCAGCGCATCGAGGCGGCCTTCGGCAGAAAGCTTTTTCAGCTGCACGCTGGGCGCATGCAGCAATTTGTTGGTCAGGCCACGGGCCAATTGCCCGAGCACATCTTCGGCATTGCCGCCGTTAGCGAGCAGGCGCAGGGCCTTTTGCAGCTCTTCGTCGCGCAGGCGTTCGCTCTGTTGACGGTAGGCCTTGAGCACGTCGACTGCCGCCAGTTCGCGCAGGCGCACCATAAAATCGTCGGCGCCGACCGAAACCATCTCTTCCGCCGCCTGCGCTGCGCCCTGGCGGCTCTTGAGGTTTTCGGCGACCACTTCGTGCAGGTCATCGACGCTGTACAGGTAAACGTCGTCCAACTCGCCGACTTCCGGCTCGATATCGCGGGGAACCGCGATATCGACCATGAAAATCGGTTTGTGCTTGCGCAGCTTCAGCGCACTCTCGACCGCGCCTTTGCCGAGGATTGGCAACTGACTGGCGGTCGAGCTGATGACGATATCGCTGCGCACCAGCTCCGCCGGAATATCCGACAGCAGCACCGCGTGGGCACCGAACTGTTCAGCCAACAGGCTGGCACGCTCCAGCGTACGGTTGGCGACGACGATGCGCTTGACCCCCAGCTCGTGCAGATGGCGGGCGACCAGAGTGATGGTCTCGCCGGCGCCGATCAGCAAGGCCTGGCTGCGCTGCAAGTCACTGAAAATCTGTTTGGCCAGGCTGACCGCGGCAAACGCCACGGACACCGGGTTTTCGCCGATCGCGGTGTCGGTGCGCACCTGCTTGGCGGCATTGAAGGTGGCCTGAAACAGCCGCCCCAGCAGCGGGCCGATGGTGCCGGCCTCGCGGGCAACGGCGTAGGCCGACTTCATCTGCCCGAGAATCTGCGGCTCGCCCAAAACCAGCGAATCGAGCCCGGAGGCCACGCGCATCATGTGACGAACTGCCGCATCGTCTTCATGCACATAAGCACTGGCGCGCAGCTCATCGAGACTGAGCTTGTGATAATCGGCCAGCCAGCGCAGCACGATATCCGCCGACAACTGATCCTGTTCTATATAAAGTTCACTGCGATTGCAGGTGGAGAGGATCGCGGCTTCGCGGCTGTCGGTCAGTCGGCAGAGCTGCTGCAAGGCCTCCACCAGCTGTTCTGGCGTAAAGGCCACGCGCTCGCGGACGTCTACGGAAGCAGTCTTGTGGTTGATACCGAGTGCAAGGAAGGCCATTCAAGGTCGCTGGTGGTGACGTGAAGCCGGCAATTGTCCTACTTCGAAAGATTCAGAACAACTACCGCTGACTATTGTCCCAATTGTCGGCCCCTATAATGGCCACAATCGAGACTCGGTTATGTTTGGCCGAAGGCTTGTGTCATGATGATCCGACCGCAGGTTTAGCCGTCCTCTTCCTATATGAATAGATCTTCCGCGTTGCTCCTCGCTTTTGTCTTCCTCAGCGGCTGCCAGGCCATGGCTCCCGTTTCGCCGAGCGGCACGCCGTCGGTCGAAGACACCACGCCCGCACCTGAAAAGCCCAAGGTCTACGGCTCGTTCAGCGAGGAAACCGTTTTCAGCCTGTTGAGTGCCGAACTCGCCGGCCAGCGCAATCGCTTCGACATTGCCCTGGACAACTACGTGACCCAGGCCATCAACACGCAGGATCCGGGCATTTCCGAGCGCGCCTTCCGCATCGCCGAGTACCTGGGCGCCGATCAACCGGCCCTCGATACCGCGCTGATCTGGGCGCGAAACGCTCCGGACGATCTCGAAGCGCAACGCGCCGCCGCCGTGCAACTGGCACGCGCCGGACGTTATGACGACTCCATGGTGTACATGGAGAAAGTCCTGCAGGGCAAGGGCGACACGCATTTCGATTTCCTCGCGCTGTCCGCCGCTGACACCGATCAGGAAACCCGCAACGGCCTGATGAAAAGTTTCGACCGTTTGCTGCAACGCCATCCGAACAACAGCCAGCTGATTTTCGGCAAGGCCTTGCTGCTGCAACAGGACGGCGACAACAAGGGTGCGCTGGCCCTGCTCGAAGACAATCCTCCGGAAGACGGCGAGATCGCGCCGATTCTGCTGCGTGCACGCTTGCTGCAGATCCTCAACCGTGGCGACGAAGCGCTGCCGCTGTTGCAAAAAAGCATCAAGAAATACCCGGACGACAAACGCCTGCGCCTGACCTACGCGCGCATGCTGGTTGAACAGGACCGCATGGACGACGCCAAGGCCGAGTTCTCCAGCCTCGTTCAGCAGTACCCGGAAGACGACGAACTGCGTTATTCGCTGGCGCTGGTGTGCCTGGAAGCCAAGGCCTGGGACGAGGCCAAGGGTTATCTGGAAGACCTGATTGCCCGTGAAAGCCATGTCGATTCAGCGCACTTGAACCTCGGTCGTATTGCCGAGGAACGCAACGATCCGCAAGGCGCGCTCATCGAGTACGCCCAGGTCGGCCCTGGCAACGACTATCTGCCGGCGCAATTGCGTCAGGCCGACATTCTGATGAGCAACGGCAAGACCGCTGAAGCACAGAGAAAACTCGGCGCAGAGCGTGACGAACAACCGGATTACGCGATCCAGCTGTTTCTGATCGAATCAGAAACCCTGTCGGCCAATAAACAGGACGACAAGGCCTGGACGGTTCTGCAGCAAGCGCTGGTGCAATACCCGGACGACCTTAATCTGCTCTACACCCGAGCGATGCTCGCGGAAAAACGCAATGATCTGGCGCAAATGGAAAAAGACCTGCGCCTGATCATCAAGCGTGACCCGGACAACGCCATGGCCCTCAATGCGCTGGGCTACACCTTGTCCGACCGCACCACCCGCTACGCGGAAGCGAAAACCCTGATCGAGCAGGCGCACCAGATCAATCCGGAAGACCCGGCGGTCCTCGACAGCCTCGGCTGGGTGAATTACCGCCTGGGCAATCTGGACGACGCGGAGAAATACCTGCGTCAGGCCCTGGAGCGCTTCCCCGATCACGAAGTCGCCGCGCATCTGGGTGAAGTGTTGTGGGCCAAGGGCAATCAACGCGAAGCCAAACAAGTGTGGGGCAAGTTCCTCAAGGATCAGCCCGACAGCACCATTCTGCGCAGCACCATCAAGCGCCTGACCGGATCCGAGACTCTCTAACCCATGTTTTTGCGCCACGTCATTGTTTTCAGCTTCATCGCCCTGCTCGCCGGTTGCTCGGGTTTTGGTACTCGCGAATCGGTCGAGGGCCACGGCAGCCCGGCTCAATGGGCCGCCAACAAACAGCAACTGACCGCCCTCGATGGCTGGCAGATCGACGGCAAGATCGGCATCCGCGCCCCGAAGGATTCCGGCAGCGGCACGTTGTTCTGGCTGCAGCGTCAGGACTATTACGACATTCGCCTGTCCGGCCCGCTGGGTCGCGGCGCGGCACGCCTGACCGGGCGTCCGGGCAAAGTCTCGCTGGAAGTCGCCAATCAGGGCCGCTACGAAGCGCAATCGCCCGAAGCCCTGCTCGAAGAACAGCTTGGGTGGAAGTTGCCGGTGTCGAACCTGGCGTGGTGGGTGCGTGGCTTGCCGGCTCCTGAAAGCAAAAGCCGCCTGAATCTGGACGCCGACAGCCGCCTGGCCAGCCTTGAGCAGGATGGCTGGAACGTCGAATACCTCGCCTACACCGAACAGAATGGCTACTGGTTGCCCGAGCGCATCAAGCTGCACGGCACCGACCTCGACGTCACGCTGGTGATCAAGACCTGGCAACCTCGCAAGCTGGGGCAGTAATCGATGACCGCTGTACGCCTGACCCTGCCCTCGCCGGCCAAACTCAACCTGATGCTGCACATCCTCGGTCGCCGCGCCGACGGTTATCACGAATTGCAGACGCTGTTTCAGTTTGTCGATTACGGCGATGAAATCACTTACGCCGTGCGCGATGACGGCGTGATCCGACTGCACACCGAGTTCGCCGGCGTGCCGCACGACAGCAACCTGATCGTGCGCGCAGCGAAAATGCTTCAGCAACAATCCGGCTGCACGCTCGGTATCGACATCTGGATCGACAAGGTGCTGCCCATGGGCGGCGGCATCGGTGGCGGCAGTTCGAATGCGGCGACGACGTTGCTCGGCCTCAATCACCTGTGGCAGTTGGGTTGGGATGAGGATCGCCTGGCCGCGCTGGGTCTGACACTCGGCGCTGACGTGCCGGTTTTCGTGCGAGGCCACGCGGCGTTCGCCGAGGGCGTGGGCGAGAAACTGACCCCGGTCGACCCCGAAGAACCGTGGTATCTGGTACTCGTGCCGCAAGTCTCTGTTAGTACGGCAGAAATTTTTTCCGATCCTTTGTTGACACGTAACACACCGCCCATTAAAGTGCGCCCCGTTCCCGAGGGAAACAGTCGAAATGACTGCTTGCCGGTGGTTGCAAGGCGTTATCCAGAAGTACGTAACGCATTGAATTTGTTAGGTAAATTTACCGAAGCAAAACTCACCGGAACTGGAAGTTGTGTGTTTGGGGGCTTCCCAAGCAAAGCTGAAGCTGATAAAGTCTCGGCCCTTCTGACAGAGACCCTTACAGGGTTTGTAGCCAAAGGCAGCAACATTTCGATGTTGCACCGCAAACTGCAAAGTCTGCTCTAAAGGAACCAGGTGCTCGGCACTTGATGCAACAGATACAGGGGCGTCGCCAAGCGGTAAGGCAGCAGGTTTTGATCCTGCCATGCGTTGGTTCGAATCCAGCCGCCCCTGCCATTTTCTCTACTCATCCAGGTTACCCTCAGCCTCTAGGTACTGCGCGTGTCCAAGATGATGGTCTTTACGGGGAACGCTAACCCCGATCTGGCTCGGCGTGTCGTACGTCAGCTGCATATCCCTCTCGGTGACATCTCTGTCGGCAAATTTTCCGACGGCGAGATCACAGCCGAGATCAATGAAAACGTTCGTGGTAAAGACGTCTTCATTATTCAGCCGACTTGCGCTCCGACCAACGATAACCTGATGGAACTGGTAGTGATGGCTGATGCCTTCCGCCGCTCCTCGGCTACTCGTATCACTGCTGTTATTCCTTATTTTGGTTATGCCCGTCAGGATCGCCGTCCGCGTTCCGCACGTGTGGCCATCAGCGCGAAAGTCGTCGCTGACATGCTTACCGTAGTCGGCATCGACCGTGTTCTCACGGTTGATCTGCATGCTGACCAGATTCAGGGCTTCTTCGATATTCCGGTAGATAACATCTACGGCTCCCCGGTTCTGGTGGATGACATTGAAGATCAGCGCTTCGAAAACCTGATGATCGTGTCCCCGGACATTGGTGGCGTCGTGCGTGCACGGGCGGTTGCCAAGTCGCTGGGTGTCGATCTCGGGATCATCGACAAACGCCGTGAGAAAGCCAATCACTCTGAAGTGATGCATATCATCGGTGATGTCCAGGGGCGTACCTGTATTCTGGTCGATGACATGGTCGATACCGCCGGCACTCTGTGCCACGCGGCCAAGGCCCTGAAAGAGCATGGCGCAGCCAAGGTCTTTGCCTATTGCACACACCCTGTGCTGTCGGGTCGGGCCATCGAGAATATCGAAAATTCCGTGCTGGACGAGCTGGTGGTCACTAACACCATCCCGCTGTCCGCTGCAGCACAAGCCTGTGCACGTATCCGTCAACTGGATATCGCACCGGTTGTTGCCGAAGCGGTTCGCCGCATCAGCAATGAAGAATCGATCAGCGCGATGTTCCGTTAAGGGCCCTGCCCTTCGCGAAATGTCTCGTTGACGAAAAGCGCCCCGCCCCGGCATCTCTGCCGGGGCGGGGCTTTTTTGCCCATACCGTGTTCGGCGCTGGTCGCAAACGCCACTCGGTCATGGCTATTTTGGAGATACAAAATGAACGATTTTACTCTGAATGCTGAAGTGCGTTCCGACCTGGGGAAAGGTGCGAGCCGCCGCCTGCGTCGTCTCGCAAGCCTGGTTCCAGCTGTAGTTTACGGTGGCGACAAAGCCCCTGAATCCATCAGCATGCTGGCCAAAGAAGTTGCCAAACTGCTCGAAAACGAAGCGGCTTACAGCCACATCATCGAGCTGAACGTTGGTGGCACCAAGCAAAACGTCATCATCAAGGCTCTGCAGCGTCACCCGGCCAAAGGCCACGTGATGCACGCTGACTTCGTACGCGTTGTTGCCGGCCAGAAACTGACCGCCATCGTGCCTGTACACTTTGTTGGCGAAGAAGCTCCAGTGAAGAAAGGCGGCGAAGTTTCGCACGTTGTTGCTGAAATCGAAGTGACCTGCCTGCCGAAAGACCTGCCTGAGTTCATCGAAGTCGACCTGTCGAAAGCAGAAATCGGCACCATCATTCACCTGTCGGACCTCAAAGCTCCTAAAGGTGTTGAGTTCGTTGCTCTGGCACACGGCGATGACAAGGCTGTTGCCAACGTCCACGCTCCACGTGTTGCTCCAGAAGCTACTGAAGAAGGCGCAGCAGAGTAATCCACTCTGCTTGCCTGAGTGAGCAAGTAACATCGCGGACTGGAACGTAGCGAGAAAGCGGGCGAGAATGCGGAGTTTACATTCATGGTAAATGAGCATTTTTCGTCCACTTTCGCCGCTGTCACAGATTGCGGTGATGTTATTCACCACTCAAAGGAAGGGCCCCTATCGTGACTGCCATCAAACTGATCGTTGGCCTGGGAAATCCAGGCGCTGAATACGACCAGACCCGGCATAACGCAGGGGCCCTTTTTGTTGAGCGCATCGCCCACGCCCAGAACGTGAATCTGGTGGCCGATCGCAAATATTTCGGCCTGACCGGGCGCTATTCGCATCAGGGTCAGGATGTTCGTCTGCTGATTCCCACGACCTACATGAACCGCAGCGGCCAGGCCGTGGCGGCACTCGCCGGTTTCTTCCGCATCAAGCCTGAAGAAATCCTCGTGGCGCACGACGAACTCGACTTGCCTCCGGGCGTTGCCAAGCTCAAGCAGGGCGGCGGCCATGGCGGTCACAACGGGTTGCGCGACATCATTGCGCAACTGGGTAATCAGAATACGTTCTACCGCCTGCGGCTTGGCATTGGCCACCCGGGCGTTGCCAGTATGGTTTCAAATTTCGTCCTGGGTCGTGCGCCACGCGCCGAACAGGAAAAACTCGATGCCAGCATCGACTTTGCCCTCGGCGTGCTGCCGGATATCCTCGCCGGGGAATGGAACCGCGCGATGAAAAACCTGCACAGCCAGAAGGCCTGACTTTTACCCGAGGGGAAACACCATGGGATTCAATTGCGGCATCGTCGGCCTGCCTAACGTCGGCAAGTCCACCCTGTTCAACGCCCTGACCAAGTCCGGTATCGCGGCCGAAAACTTCCCCTTCTGCACCATCGAGCCGAACAGCGGCATCGTGGCGATGCCGGATCCACGCCTGCAAGCACTGGCGGAAATCGTCAATCCCAAGCGCATCCTGCCGACCACCATGGAATTCGTCGACATCGCAGGCCTGGTGGCCGGCGCCTCGAAAGGTGAAGGTCTGGGCAACAAATTCCTCGCCAACATCCGCGAAACCGATGCCATCGCTCACGTCGTGCGCTGCTTCGAAGACGAAAACGTGATCCACGTTTCCAACAGCGTCGACCCCAAGCGCGACATCGAAATCATCGACCTGGAACTGATCTTTGCCGACCTCGACAGCTGCGAGAAGCAACTGCAGAAAGTCGCGCGCAACGCCAAGGGCGGTGACAAGGACGCGGTCGTGCAGAAGGCGCTGCTGGAGCAACTGATCGCGCACTTCACCGAAGCCAAACCGGCGCGCAGCCTGATGAAGAACATGAGCACTGACGAAAAGGCAGTGATCAAGGGCTTCCACCTGCTGACCACCAAACCGGTCATGTACATCGCCAACGTCGCTGAAGACGGTTTCGACAACAACCCGCACCTGGACGTGGTTCGCGCCATTGCCGAAGAAGAAGGCGCCATGGTCGTGCCGGTGTGCAACAAGATCGAAGCGGAAATCGCCGAGCTCGACGACGGCGAAGAAAAGGACATGTTCCTCGAGGCTCTGGGCCTGGAAGAGCCGGGCCTGAACCGCGTGATCCGCGCCGGCTACGAAATGCTGCACCTGCAGACCTACTTCACCGCCGGTGTCGAAGAAGTCCGCGCCTGGACCGTCAAGGTCGGTGCCACCGCCCCGCAAGCCGCTGGCGTGATCCACACCGATTTCGAAAAAGGCTTCATCCGCGCCGAAGTCATCGCCTACAACGACTTCATCCAGTACAAGGGCGAACCCGGTGCCAAGGAAGCTGGCAAATGGCGTCTGGAAGGCAAGGAATACATCGTCAAGGATGGCGATGTGATGCACTTCCGCTTCAACGTCTAAGCAACACCCGCGCAAGAAAAAGCCGCGTTTGATACGCGGCTTTTTTGTGCCTGAAATGTATAGCCCAACACATTTCCCTGTAGGAGTGAGCCTGCTCGCGATAGCGGTATGTCAGTCAGCACATCTGTAGCTGAGAGAACGCTATCGCGAGCAGGCTCACTCCTACAATTGGATCTGTGTGGGGATCAGGGTTTCCTGGTGCGCGGCAGGAAAATTGCCAACACGCCAAACAACGGCAAAAACGAACACAGGAAATACACGTACTCGATCCCGTGTATATCCGCCAGATGCCCGAGCAACGCCGCGCCAATACCGCCAAAACCAAACATCAAACCGAAGAACACCCCGGCGATCATTCCGACATTGCCCGGCACCAGTTCCTGCGCGTACACCACGATCGCCGAAAACGCCGAGGCCAGAATAAAGCCGATCACCACGCTGAGCACGCTGGTCCAGAACAGATCGACGTGAGGCATCAGCAAGGTGAACGGCGCCACGCCGAGGATCGAGAACCAGATCACCGCCTTACGGCCGATCTTGTCGCCGATCGGCCCGCCGAAGAATGTCCCCGCCGCTACCGCGCCGAGAAACAGGAACAGGTGCAACTGCGAGCTGGCCACCGACAGGTCGAATTTCTCGATCAGGTAAAAGGTGAAATAGCTGGTGAGGCTGGCCATGTAGAAATACTTGGAGAACACCAACAGCCCCAGCACCACCAGCGCACTGATCACCCTGCCCTTCGACAAGCCGTGAGCCGCAGCCTGGCCGGCCTTGAGCTTGAACAAGTTCAAGTGATGGGCGTACCAGCGGCTGATGCGGTACAGCACGAACAACGCAAACACCGCGAACAGGCCGAACCACGCGACGTTGCCCTGACCAAACGGAATGATGATCGCCGCCGCCAGCAGCGGGCCGAATGCCGAACCCGCGTTACCACCGACCTGAAAGGTCGATTGCGCCAGACCGTAACGCCCGCCCGAGGCCAGTCGCGCAATCCGCGAGGCTTCGGGGTGAAATGTCGAGGAGCCGATGCCGATCAGCGCCGCCGCCAGCAGAATCAAGGGGAAGCTGCCAACCATCGACATCATCACAATGCCGATCAGCGTGCAAATCGAACCGGCTGGCAGCAGCCACGGCTTCGGATGTCGATCAGTGTGATAACCCACCCACGGCTGCAACAGCGACGCCGTCAATTGGAAAGTCAAAGTGATCAGGCCGACCTGGGTGAACGTCAGGCCGTAATTGGCCTTGAGCATCGGATAGATCGACGGCAGCACCGACTGGATCAGGTCGTTGATCAAATGCGCCAGCGCTACCGCGCCGATGATGCGCATCACCAAAGGGCTGCTTTGCGGAGCAGCGGTCGCCGAGGCAGCGGCGGTCTGAACATTGCTGATAGCCATGGAATTTTCCGGACAGCAGAGGGGTGCCCGCAGGCAGGTGCGTCAATGTGCCATTTTTCGGTGCGCCTGCGCTATCCCCTTAGCCAGCTAACTAACTGACGGGTCGTCGATTGCCAGGTGATAGCGCAACGCCATGGTCTGAATCTTGCCTTGCTTCTCTGCTTGAACGCGGCCGCCTTACAAAGGCGACCGACAATGGGAAGTTTCGCTACAGAGCCGGCCTACAGAGCGGGCAAGAGTGAACTTTCGAGGCCTTTTAGCAGGGCACAACATCAAGGTCGAGCGACTGCGATGCACGCCAATGGTGCGTGGTGTCCGGGGGAGTCATGGGGCATGCAGGCTTTTCTTTCACCGGGGATCAAATTGCTGGGGCGATTTGGCTTCGCACGTAAATTCCAGTTGTTGTTTCTGCTGTTCATTCTGCCGTTGGCCGGTAGCCTGTTGATGATCGGTCAGGACTATCGCGAAAAGCTCAGTCTTATCTCCGGCGAGCGCGCCGGCGTGCGCCAGTTGCTGGCGCTGGATGCGCTGGACAACCTGCTCGCCGCGCAACGCGACCGCGCCGCCCGCTGGCGCGCTACGGAAACCAACCGGCAACCGACGCCGGCCACACTGGCGGCCATGGCCGCGTTCGACAAGGTGCAGCCTGCCGTATTGCAAGCCACTACGGACCTGGGTACAGCACTGAATAACGAAGGAGCCGAAGGCGAAACGCTGACGCGCTATCAAGCGCTGCAAACCGCGCTCAATAGCCTCGATTCGAAAAGCCTGAGCAGCGTCGGCTGGTGGCCGGACGGCTACGACCGCTTTACCAACGCCTTGGGCGCGTTGCAAGCGTTGCGCGAGCAGATCGTCATGGACAATCGCCTGACGCTCGCGCCGTGGCTGGAAACCTATCTGCTGACGCAGATCTCCACGCAACACGCGCCGGACCTGATCGAGCGAATCGGCCGCCTCGCCGCGGTCGGCCAGGCCTCGGTGGTCTCCGGCCAATTTACCTTGCAGAGCCGTTTGCAATTGCGTGACCTGCGCAGCCGCATCGGCGACGCCCGCGAGCAACTGGTCAAAACCGCCACGCTGCTCGAAGCACGCCTGCCGACAGACCAGCAGAGCTGGGCCAGCCAATACCACGACAGCCTCAAACACCTCGACAGCGGCTTGAAAGTGCTCGACGACGGCGTGTTCGGGGGCAGCATCAATCTGAAACCGGAAGACTTCGAGCGCAGCCTCGACGCCCTGCTGACCAACCTCGCGTCCCTGCGCCAGCAATCGCTGCTGTCGCTGGATCAGCGGCTCGACGCCTATCACAGCTCGGCTATCCGTCAGTTCATCCTGGTCGCGGCGATATTCGGTTGCCTGCTGCTGGCCGCGTTATACCTGTTCATTTGCCTGCAAGCCTCGATCCGCCGCAGCGCCAGCGGCATCACGCTGCTCGCCGAAGCCCTGCGTGACGGCAATCTGAGCCTGCAGGTGCCGGTAGTCGGCCGTGATGAGCTGGCGGCCATCAGCACCGCGCTCAACGTGGCCGTGGTGCAACTGCGCAGCAGCATGCTCGGCGTCGATCACGAAACTTCGCAACTGAGCAACGCGGTGCGCAGCCTCAACGATCATTCCAGCGGTGCGCTCAGCGAAGTCGAGGCGCAACAATTGCAGATCAGCCAGATCGCCGCAGCGGCCACGCAACTCGCCGCCACCTCGCAAGGCGTGGCGCAGAGCTGCGAACAGGCCTCTGGCAGCGCCCAGCACACCCGGCGCATCGCCGCTGAGAGCAGCCGCGACAGCCAGCGCACCACGGCGAGCATTCAGCAGCTCAATCAGCGCTTGAACGAAACAGCAGCGGCATTGGGTCGGGTCAGCGAACAAGGCCAGCAGATTCAACTGGTCGTCGACACCATTCGCGGCGTCGCCGAGCAAACCAACCTGCTGGCCCTCAACGCGGCGATCGAAGCGGCACGCGCCGGTGAACAGGGTCGTGGCTTTGCCGTGGTTGCTGACGAAGTGCGCAGCCTGTCGCAACGCACCCAGTCATCCACCGCACAGATCGCCGGCACCGTCGACAGCCTGCGTTCCACCGTCAATGAAGCAGTCAGCCTGATGGAAGCCGCGTGCGGCCAGGCGCAATCGGACGCCGCCGCCGTCACCGGCCTCGGTGAACGCCTGGGCGAAATTGCCAGCGCCGTTCAGAGCGTCACCGACACCCTGGCGCAGATCGCCACGGCGGTTGAGGAACAGGCGAGCACCGCCGATGAGGTGAGCGGCAACATCCAGCAGGTCGATCAAGCGGCGGTGCGTTTGCTCGAAGGCGCGCGGGCGGTGAACATTGCGGCAGACACCTTGAGCCTGGGCAGCGAAGCCTTGAGCGCCAATACCGCCAGATTCCGCCTGCGCTGACACCCTCCCCGGCCCCGATTTTCGGGGCCGGAGGATAAGCGGTTGAAAATAAGAAGAAATATTTTGGATTTACGCTTGACGCTTTTCCATTTCAGGGGAATAATGCGCGCCACTTGGCTACATAGCTCAGTTGGTTAGAGCATAGCATTCATAATGCTGGGGTCCGGGGTTCAAGTCCCTGTGTAGCCACCAAGTACCTGTTTACAGATGTCTATATGAGTCTCTAAACAACCTCAAGAAGCCCGCCTAGTGCGGGCTTTCTTGTTTCTGGCTATCTCTCCCTGTATCCCTCTATACCTTCCCTCCGTGTATCCCTCTGTGTATCCTCGACAAATAATTGAACCGAGGGGATACAAGCCCAAATGAAGCGCTCCGAGATAAAACGTCGCCCCCTTTCCGATACCGCATTGGCCGGCCTTGAGCCTGACGCCAAGGAGTATCGCGAGCTCGACGGGAGCGGCCTTTATTTTCGCGTGAAGCCTGACGGGCAAAAGTCTTGGCAGCTCCGTTACAAGAAGCCAGACGGCAAATGGTCGTGGCTCGGGCTCGGCGGTTACCCAGAGGTGAGCGGATCGGCCGCCAGACAGAAAGCTGCCGAGCTACGCACCGATGCCGCAGACGGCAAAAACCCCATCGTCACGAAACAAGCTCGCAAAAAGGCGGATCGGGATGTCGCCGGCGAGACATTCGAGCCGCTGGCGCGGGAGTGGTACGCGTCACGCCTGACAAACTGGGACGCCGGCACAGCGAAGCGGATCATCGGCGCCTTGGAGCGTCATGTCTTCCCTGTGTTCGGCAAACGCCAGTTCGTGGATATCACCCCCCTCGAATGGATGGAGTTTCTGCGCGGCATGGAGCAGAAAGGAATCCTTGAGCAAATGAGCCGGGTTCGCTCCTACTGCCGCGACGTTTACGACTTGGCCCGGGTTACCGGTCGCGCGACGCACAATCCGCTGGAAGGCCTGCAGAAGTATCTCCAGTCAGGCAAGGCCGAAAACTACGCCCACGTAACGCAAGACGAGTTGCCCGGCCTGATCCGCGCGATTGCCGCATATCCACATGCCCACGATGTCCGCCTCGGCCTGCGCTTGCTGAGCCTTTTTGCCGTGCGCCCCAGCGAGTTGCGCGAGGCGGCGTGGTCAGAGTTCGACCTCGATAAAAAGATCTGGACCGTCCCGGTGAATAGGAAGGGGCGGAAAAAGGGATTGGAGCATCTGGTCCCCCTCTCCACTCAGGCGATCGAGGCGCTGGAAGAGTTGCGCAAGTACACCGGTGGCAATCCCCTGCTTTTCCCCGGGCGCAGCGACCGCACCAAGCCCCGCAGCGACACGGTGTTCCTGATGGCACTGCGGCGAATGGGGTATGAGGGGCGCCAGACCGGGCACGGGTTCCGACACATCGCGTCGACGGTCCTCAACGAAAACGGGTTTGATGAAAACCACATCGAGGCCCAGCTATCCCACAAGAAGCCCGGCGTCGCTGGCGTATACAACAAGGCGAAGTACCTGCCGCAGCGCACGACGATGATGCAATGGTATGCGAACTACCTTGACGGACTGGCCGACGGCGCAGTTGTGCAAGGCAACTTCGGGAAAAGGGCCTGAACCCGGCCTTCCAAGGCTCTCGTAGACGCATATAGACTGAAATCTAACGCTGTTCAATCGCTGGTGATCAGACAGACACAATATGTTGGCACGCCTAGCCATACGGGGAGAGAAGTCGGCCCCCATCCGCCGGCCGGCCGACTTTACAGGATGCCTGGAGAGGAGTTGATCATGGAAACGGATAAAGAGTTTGATGCCTTTACAGACGAGGTGCCGTTCGAGCCCATATGGCGGCTGCGCGTCATGCAAGCACGCGCCAAGCTGGTTCTTGAGAACCGTTCAGAACATGAGATCCGAGTGGCCGCCTCAACTATCGAGTGGCTCACCAGCGAGTATTTTTACAGAGAGAAAGAATCCTGGATTGCTCATCAAATAAAAAACGATGGGCCGATACTCCGTTATCTCGTCGACGAAAAACGGACAGAAGATGGGCTATGGGAGCTGGTCGATCACAACCCCGACATCATTTCCGATGAGTTCGATTTTCCGAATGAAGAGAACACTAGCCGTCTTGAGGCATTGGAGGAAAGTTTAAAAGGGGTCGACCTTGACGATGAGAATTTCCCAGACGCAAAACCCTATGAATACTTCGCCGTTTTAGCATTGGTGCTCATTGGGGAGGCGATTCTTTCGTTTCAGGACGATGAGTGGTGGCCACCCGTCCTGAAGGAAGACCTACCTATGGTGCGCCTTAGCTCGATCGCCAACAATGCGGTAGACATCATGGAGGTTATTTGTAGAGCGGAGCAGCGTCAGGACGAACACGAAATGCGTAAGAGAATCGAGTTTTTCTTGCATGACAATGAAAGCAGAATCCCAGAGCAGGTAGATGAGCTAGTGAGGAAAAGGGTTTCTCTCGCAGCAAGTCTCGCAGCAACTGCTCGACATAAAGAAACAAGCGAGAGCAGGTCAGCAGCTCTGCTGTGTTGGGATGCCACCGGGTCAAAGTTCAGCAGCCGAACCGCCTTCGCCCGGAATAAACACAGAGAATACGGAGTTACCGAGAGAACGCTTTATGGGTGGATCACGGCACACGTGCGTTCAAAAACTGACTGACGACTACCATCTGCGCGCATGCAGTACGGTATACGCGCTAACGGTACAGTCTCCGCGCATGCTGGTCTGTCGAGAGCACCGTTGCGCAATCATCCTGTTTCCCGTCTACATCAGTATCGGGAAACGCAAAATGCACACCATCTATACACCGCACCACCCCTCTGCCTCCGCTGCGCAGAACTTCGACCCGGCGATCACCCTGATTCGCATGCCGGATCTGGAAGCGATCACCGGCCTCGCCCGCCCCACGGTATACAAACGCCTCAAAGATGATCCGACGTTCCCGCGCCCAGTGCCCCTGAGTAACAGCAAGTCGCGCGGCTCGCCGGTTGGCTTTGTTTTGGCTGAGGTACAGGCCTGGGTTCGCCAGCGCATCGCACTGCGTGGGGAGGCAGCGTAAATGACACACAAAAAAATGGCCGACCAACAGGCCAGCCACGAAAATACTCACGTAGAGAATACCAGCGGAACCGCTCAACGTGCTCGACTTTTGGAGCGCCTGAGAGCCGGCCCGATCGATACGTTTACCGCTATTCGCGAGCTGAACATCGTTCGCCCTGGCGCTCGCATCAACGAGCTGCGCGCGCTCGGCCACAAGATCCTCACCCACCGCGTGAGCCTGACCGACGATCAAGGTCGGAGTCATGGCCGCATGGCTCTGTACTACCTCAGCACTAATCCGCCCGCTGGAGTTTCCGTATGATGACTATGCTCATGCCAAGCGATAGTCGGTCGCAAACTTCGCTTGCTCGGATGGGGCGTCAGCGCTATGGTTCAAGGGTCGCGGTAAATCCCGTGACCGACCTTGGCCGGTCGAGTATCGTTAGGCGCACAAGCGCCCACCATCCGATTGCTGGCGCTTTTTTTGCGTCCGCACAATCGTGTTATGGCGGCTGTGCGTGGGACACCTTCGGGTGTGCCGGGTTCCTAACGTCCCGGTCGGCCAACCCGCGTACAGCTGCCACCCATCTTCGCTTGGCCGCGAAAAGTGGCAGCTCCTCAACGTTAGGAGCTACACCCATGAAACACGCCCTCACTCCATCAAAAATCCGCGCCTTTGCTCATCGCTGCATAGCCCTGAGCGCTCTCCGCGCAAACTCCTCCCTGTTCTATCGACTCGCCCGCTACAACGCCAATATGGCCATCGCCCGCACCCTAGAAACCCAAGGGGATGCGCAATGAACACTCATACCGAGCTGGGGGTTACTCCACTGCTTACGAACTCCTCAGAGTTTCACTACGTAGGCACGCGATCATTCTTTTCCGTCTCAGCCGGCATTCCCGTAGCCGATGCGCTGCACGAAGCGAGCTGCTTCCTCGCGGCGGGCGATGCAATGCTGACGAAATCCATGGATAGCGGCCTTGGTGTCGATGAGGTATTTGGAATCAGGCTTCTGATGGCCGCAGCCAAGGCCTTGGTTGACTCTTCCACCGCTCCTATCCAGTTCGGCAATCGCCAAGGCGGTGCCAAATGAACGCTCCAGCCCGGTCAGCCGAAATCAGCGTTGAAGACATGCGGGACATTCAGGAAATTCTGAGTTTGCTCGCGCTTTCCCTCGCCCTGATCGCCTCACCTTCAATCAACATTCTCGTAGCACGAGTTACCGCGGTTGTCGCTCAGCACACTGCTATGGCCTGGGCGGAACTTCTCGACGATTTGATCGCTGCGCAAGGGGGTGCCCAATGAGCAGCCTACTTTCAACTGCGATCAACGCCGAACGAGAACACGCATCTCAGTGGTGGGGTGCTCTCAATCAGTTGCGCCTTTCCAACGAGTTGCCGGACTGGGTTCGCGCCAAAGACATCGGTAGCGATACCGACTATCAGAAAGCGCTGATCGCGAGAAGCGACGTCAATCAGGCTCTGTTTGGCGTCGACGAGATCCAACCATCAGACAACCTAGAGCCCCGCACCTACGAATGTCAGCGGCTCATTGATCTGATGGAGTTGGAGCGCACCCGCTATCTGACGTGGTGGACCATGCTCAGCGAAATGCGGGCACGTAGACAGCTACCGGATTGGGTTGTGACTAATCGCATAGGTAACGGGCCGGATCATGATCGGTGGTCTGACAAATCGGCCCAGGTTAATCAGTTGCTGTTTGGTCAATCGCGCGTGCGCCACTTGGCGACTCAGCTTCGTTTGCCTCAGGAGCCACGGCCCGGTTCTCGGCAGCGCGCAGCATCGCTGACTCCCGTGAATTGCTGATTCGATAAAGGCCTAAGAACATGAAAATTCAAAATGGCGCGTCAGCGCCAACAGGATCGGCTTGCCCTAGAAAAGCCACAGGGCTGTTCTATGTGACCCATCCGAAAGCGCTGAAGGCGTTGCTTGGCCCGTTCCTGACGGAGTCTGACGCCGAGTGCGGGCGCGTAGTTATGCGCAGCGCCGATGCTCAAGTGACTGCCTGCCTCGTGGAGTCAATCGACGACATCACGCACTGGCACGCCGTGAACAATGGACGGGTTTGCCGGGCATTCGCTGGGAGCGCCAGTCATGGATGACGCAGCGATCTTGTTCCGCGATGCGCTCCAGGCGACCTATGGACAGCTTGATTGGCTCCCTGTGCCCGATGGCAGCATTCACCGGTTCCGCGTTCCAGACGACAAGCCCGGCACTCTCAATGGTTGGTATGTCCTGTACTTGGATGGTATCGCCTCTGGTGCTTTTGGCAGTTGGAAGTCTGGAGCTGCCAGCACTTGGTGTAGCCGCGAACCGGTAGACGCTCGCGAGGCCGCGCAGATCCGCGAGCGAATTGAGCAGGCTCGGCGCCAGCGCGAGGCCGAACAACAACGGCGCCAGCAGCAAGCCGCAGAGAAGGCTAATCACTGGTGGCGCAATGCTCGGCGCGCATCGCCTGATCACCCATACCTCACCGCCAAAGGAGTTCGCTCCCACGGGCTGCGCCAGCGCGGTGCGGATCTGCTCGTACCGCTGTATCTCGACGGCCTCCTAGTCAATCTGCAGCGAATTGGCCCAGACGGTGCCAAGCGTTTCTTGCCCGGTGGGCGCGTGAAAGGCACGTACTCGCCTCTAGGCATCATCGAGCCCGGCGCCCTGCTCTGCATCTGCGAAGGATGGGCGACGGGCGCCAGTCTCCACCAACACGGTGGCTATGCCGTTGCCGCTGCCATGAACGCGGGAAACCTGTTCCCGGCGGCGACGGGGCTTCGTTCGCGCTACCCGGACCAGCCATTTGTTATTGCTGGCGACGACGACCGACTCACTGACGGAAACCCGGGACGCACTGCAGCGAACGCAGCCGCGGCGGCAGTGGGCGCTCAAGTCGCTTTCCCCGAATGGCCAGACGGTGCACCGGCTGACCTCACTGATTTCAACGATCTCGCAAACTGGAAGCTCGCCAATGGCCAAGCCTGATACCAACGTGATCAACCTTCGGCCAGAAGCCGCAACCATCGCGCCTGCTCGTCCTTGCTGGGCGGTGTACGAGCACTGGGTGACCAACGAGAACGGCCGCAAGTTGCGCCCTGGAGTTTACTGGCACAGCTTCAAGCGCACCGCTGCGGATCAGGACGACGCCGAGAAAGACGCAGCCGACCGGCCGATCAGCGATGAGTGGATCTCAAGCCCAGTCATGGTCGTGGCGCGCACCACCAACAGTGACGATGGCAGCGAGGGCCGACTCCTGCGTCTGGTCACAGATAGCGGCACCAAGGATTGGATCATTGCCATGGAGGTTTTCGGCGGCAGCGGCGAGGACGCCCGGCGCGCGTTGTTCGGTATGGGTGTCATCATCGCTTTGAAGAAGCGCGGCACGTTCATGGAGTATCTGCTCGACCAGCACCCTGCAGAAGTGTTCGCTACCACCAGCCGGCCGGGCTGGCACGAGTCGGGTGCATTCGTACTGCCCGGGCGAACGATCGGCGCCGCAAACGTGCGGTACCAAGCGAGCAACAAAGCTCAGGTGCTGTTCAGTCAGCGCGGCGAGTTAGCGCTATGGCAGTCGCAGGTGGCAGCCAAGTGCGCGGGTAATCCGGTACTGACTCTGGCTATTGGCTGCTCTCTGGCCGGCCCGCTGCTGAGTTTGGTCGGCGTGCTAGGTGGCGGGGTTCACCTTGTGGGTGACAGCTCTAGCGGCAAATCTCTGGCCCAACTGATCGGATCGTCGGTGTGGGGCGACCCGGGCGTATTTGCCGCTAGTTGGGACATGACCAAGGGCGGCCTTGAGATAGAGGCGTCGAGCCGTAACGACACCATCCTGCCGCTGGACGAGATCAAGCGCGCCGACCCTAAGCGGGTACAAGAAATGGCGTACTCACTCGCCAACGGCCAGGGTAAGGGGACCATGACCCGCGAGCGAGAAGCCCGAGGCAAACTGAGCTGGCGCCTGCTGACACTCTCCAGCGGCGAGCGCTCCCTCTCTGAGCATGCCGCCATATCTGGGAATGCCGCCCACGCCGGCGCCGAGTTGCGCATGGTCGACGTGAACGCCGGCACCCGTACGCACAGAGCCTTTGACGAACTGCACGGGCTTGAGGGAGCGGACTTCCACCGGCAGCTCACCGTTGCGGTCGGCGCCCACCATGGCCACCTTGGGCCAGCATTCGTGGAGCGCCTTGTCGCAGCCGACGATAAGCCAGGCTTGCTCAGCGACTTTGACGGCATCCGCGCTCAGTTCGTCGAGGACAACGCCCAGGCCGGACGCGTAGCCGATCGGTTCGCCGTGATCGCACTTGCGGGAGAGATGGCCATCGCTTTCGGCTTGCTGCCTTGGGAGCAAGGGACCGCCCTCGCCGACTGCCGCCTGCTCTATGGCGAATGGCTTGCCCGTGTCGGCGGCGGTAACGCAGAAGATCGCCAGATCCTGGCCGGCATTATCGACTTCATCGACAAGCACGGCAGCAGCCGTTTCTCCGACGTCGACGCCCCGGAGGTAGACGCCAAGGTGTTCAACCGCGCCGGCTACTGGGAGCTGGTAGGTGGCAAACGACTCTACCTGTTCAACAAGTCCGCGCTCACCGAGGCCGCTCAAGGGTTCGGCTTAACCCGCGTGATCAAGGCGCTGGAGGTTGGCGGAGCGCTGGCCAAACGGGACAGCGATCGGGATAGCCGCAAGACCAAGAAGTACCGCATCCCCGCCGGCGGCTCGGCGCGCCTGTACGTGGTTGACCCTGAAGCCTTGGACAGCGAAGGAGGCGGCGCATGACCACCATATCCTCCAAGTACGAATGCCCGAGTTCACAGGAACCTATAAACGTGGGGAACAGGGGGAACGGGGGAACAGCCAGTAAACCCGTGGCTTGTAGCCGTTCCCCCTTATTAGATGTATGGGGAACAGGGGGAACACAAACATGTTTTTGAATATAGAACTCCCAGTCTTTCTGAGCATTTGGTTATCACTGTTCCCCACAAAAAAACGTGGGGAACGGAATCCCCCTCTGGAAGCCCCGGAAACACTGGCTGTTCCCACTGTTCCCCCGTTCCCCCGCTTTTTTTCTACAGACACATTTGGGCAGTGGAGCAATCAGGGCGAGGTGCCGGTATGAGTCTCCTTTCCGGCCTGCTCGATCACATGCCGCCAGCGGCTACCGGTGCTGAATCGCCGAAAGTGGATAGACGACCTCGCCCGCGCCTGGTGGTGGTTACTCGGGTCGATCGCCCTGCTCAGCTCATCACCGGCACACACGCAAACGCCGCCACCGCGCCGCCTGAGTGGCGTCACGCCCGTGATCTATACCTGAACCACATCATGGTGTGCCCAGCCTGCTATGCGCCCACAGGCAGATATTGCATGGCTGGCTCTCATCTGCGCGCTGACTACGAAAACACACCAATGGAGGCGCACGTCTAGGTGCGCGCGACAACGAGCAATACCACCGGGGCATTCCGCCCCTACTCAGCCAAAGCCCGCCGCAAGCAGGCACCCTATAGGAAACACCTATGACTCTCCCCACCACGGCCAATCACCTTTCGATTCCACTCGGCATCACCGACCCACTGCTACTGCGCGTGTTGCGTGAGCACACCAATCAAATTAATCAGCTCGCGGAAGGGCGCATAACAGCCTTCTACTCTGCGCTCACCGCTGCGCCATCCAGCGGCCCCTGGATGCAGGGCGACGCAGTGAAGAACTCGGCGCCGTCAGAGCTTGGCACCGCCGGCTCGAAATATGTCATCGAGGGTTGGGTGTGTGTCGTCTCAGGCACGCCGGGAACATGGGTTCAAAAGCGCTTTCTGACGGGCAACTGATGAGCAATTCAATGCTGGTACTCGTTAACCAGACCTGAAAAGGAAAGCGAAACCTCGGAGCTGGCGAGCACCCCCAGCTCCGAGCGCTAACCTCGAGATTAGGCATCAGAACAGGACGACCGGCCCACAAAACCACTGGTCAAATATACAGTTAAAGCTAAATCTGCTAATATTAGGTTATAACCTTGCATTGAAGGATGCGTTATGAACAACAAGACCCGAGGCCACCAAACCAAGCCAACCCGCGCAGAGATCACCGCCGCATATGAACGCCTGCGTATCGCAGCGAACTCTGGAAGCATACAGGCGAATGCCGCACTGATCGCCTTGGCAGAACGCCGTCTTTTGTTACCTATGGAGGATTTAGTCGCATGAATGAAATCCGCTCCAGTACCCCGACGAGAGAATCTGGTATGGCTATTGATCCAAGCTCGATTCAGTGGGATGACGAACCTCAGATTGATCCGGCTGGCATCATCTGGGATGACGCCCCACAGCCAGCCGACCCTTCACAGAATGCAGCGCAGGCGAACTACGGCGATGGTCCGGCGCCACAAGCTGGCCGCTTCGGCAACCTGCTCACCCGTCTACCGCCAAGTGCTGGCAAGGAGCTGGGGCAGAACTTGAACAATGTCCTCCAAGGGGCGGCAGTGGGTGCCGGTGATATCGGCGCTACATTGCTAGCACCGATAGATATCGTAAGGGACGCCATTTCTGGGAAGGGTGTGACCCTGGATACTTGGCGTAGGCGGCGCGGCGCTACCGAATCCGCGGCAAAAGAAGAGTTCGGTGCGAACCCGGAGTCTGCTGCGTTTCAAGGTGGCAGACTCGGCTCGCACATTCTCGGGTCTGCTGGCATGGGTGGTGCGTTAGCAGGAGCTGCGCGCGCACTTCCAGGCGCCACCAATATTGCCCCCTTAATCGAATCCATCGGCTCCGGTGGTTTCCGTGTAGGTGGCATGCAGGGGCTTTCGGGTCTCGCTACCCGTGCAGCCGGCGGGGCAATTACTGGCGGCGCATCGGCGGGACTGGTCAACCCGGAAGATGCTGGCCTTGGTGCGCTGGTGGGTGGTGCAATCCCAGGAGCAACAGCAGCCGTTGGTTCTACCGCGCGCGGACTTGGTCAAGCCCTGCGCGGCGGAGAGGTTAAACCCGCCGTAAGCGCACTCGCACAAAAGGCTGAAGGCCTTGGCATCAACATCCCAAGCGATCGAATCGTCAACAGCAAGCCATTGAACGCCCTGGCCGCATCGCTCGAATACATGCCGCTCAGTGGTAGATCCGCCACGCTCTCGAACATGCAAAACCAGCTCAACCGCGCCGTTAGCCGAACGGTCGGCCAAGATTCGCCAGATGTAAATATGGCGCTTCGCGATGCCAGACAAGACCTTGGATCGAAGTTCGAAACAGTGCTGCAGAGCAACAAGGTCAAGGTCGATGACCAATTCCTTCAAGACCTTGTTGAGCAAGGGCAGCGCGCCGCTGGCGAGCTCGAAACCGGGCAGGCAAACATCATTCAGAAGCAGATCGAGGAAATTCTCGGCAAGGCGCAGAACGGCGAGATCGACGGGCAGGCCGCCTACAACATCAAGAAGACACTCGACCGGATCGGCCAGCGCAACAGCCCGGAAGCCTACTACGCCAGCGACCTTCGCAAGTCGTTGATGGGTGCGCTGAATCGCTCGCTGTCGCCGGCCGATGCCGCTGACTTCGCCAAAGTCCGCCAGCAATACGGCACCATGCTTGATCTGGAGAAGATGGCGCAAAACGGCGCGGATGGTGACATCTCGATCGCCCGTCTCGCGAACATGAAAAATATCGGAAACGCCGATCTCCAGGACTTAGCCGATATCAGCGCGCAGTTCCTCCGGTCGCGGGAAAGCCCGCACGGCGCCATGCAGCGCCTGATGCTCGGTGGTATTGGTGCTGCCGGCTCCGGGCTCGTGTCACCACTGCTGTTCGGCGGAGCCATGGTGGCAGGCCGGGGAGCCAATGCAGCCCTGAACAGCAATACGTTGCGCGGCCTGCTAACAAGATCGCCGAGCCAAGGAGGCGGTCTACTATCTCTCGGCGCGGAAAAGGCGAACAGGTTGCTTCCCCTGTTGGCGCCACAGTTGGTCAACGACCAGTAAGGCCCAGCCAGAAACCGTACACCGCTGCAGCGCAGACGATGGCCACGCCTTTCCAGATCATGAAGTCGATCATCGTAAAGTTCGAGAAATCCACCAAGACCTCCAAGCCCGCCACGTGCGGGCTTTTTACTGGGATCGCCAAAAAGGCCGATCGCTTCAGCTTTCTAAGAAGTTACCCTCAGTTTTGCCGCCCGTCTGCATTCAACTGGTCAATCACCTGCATTCATATGGACCAGCGATCTCATCGTATTTGATCACCACGCGTCTTAACCATGATCGGCAGAGAACGGCCAAGAGCGGCCGTTGGGGCTAGCACCAAAAAGTCAGTAAAGTAGCTACCGATAGATTCACAGGGGAGCCACGCGACGGTCCCTTTCGACGTGTTAAGCACCTGACTAAAACTTCACGGTCGCAGGCTTACAGTCGCCGATAAAGGCAGCGAACTGTTGGCCATCGTCCAGTTGGTACATCAATACGCCGTTCCCGCTAAGTCGATTCAAACTTACATGAAGCCTGACTACTTTCCGCCCAAATAGCTGTTTCGTAGAAAGGATATACGGGGACGACGAGTACCACTGATTCGTGACAGCGAGATCGCCAGTGATCTTGCCCGTTAGTGGCGTCGTGACCATTAGCGCTCGACTCTGAGGATCAATCTGAACTGTCAGCTGCCCATGTGCTCCCGCGCTTCGACCAAACCCGTCTTGATGCGTCCATATCTCGCCTTCACACAGAAGGTACACGCTGGCACCTGGCTTTGTCTGCGCAGCAACAGATAGGGCCCATACGCCGAGAATGGATGCAACGATGATGGCTCGATAGCCCATGAGTCTCTCCACTGATGACCGAGGGGATTACAACGTTACGCTTCGCCTTAACGCATCATTTAAGTCGATCCATGGCTGGGCGCAGACTAAGTGTTAGCAAGGAATACAGGGACGGATTCGATTTCCCTAATCCCAATCGTCTGCTAAGGGTCGGTAGCTGCCGCCATGTCCACGAATCGTTTTGATCAAATCCGATGCAAATGACTGGTCAGCGAGAATGCAAATGGGGGACAAGTTCGTGCAATTACCTAGATTTCCACTTCGGCTGACGCAATTTGCTCGGCCGGCACTGAGTACATCATTGATGTCTAGTCATCCACGGCGCCCTGATGTGCCCGAAAGGTCAATAAGGCTGACCAACATACACGCACCAGGCAGAGCCTGTCGGTAACCACTGAAGTAACCACCTCTGGAATCCATGGTTTCAGGCAATTCTAAAGCGGATGCCTAAGGTGGTGACCAGAGCGGTGACCACAACGAGTGACCACCTCCGCTCTCCCTGTCATCGTCAGCATGAATTCCCGTAACTTGGTTGCCACTCAGGTTGCCAAGGTATTCCGAGTTTTTGGGGGCCATAAAAAAGGAACAGGCGCCCATACCGACGACGTGTAACTAGGCAGGCTGTTACAGCCCCTGTTACAGCAAAACACGCTGTTTCACGCAGCGCTTCACGCACAGAGATCGCGTACCTGAGCTACCTAAAAAACCACAAAGTACGCAGGCTGGTACGCGCCATAAGTACGCACTCTGGTGCCCGTGCCGATCAAGTTCGCGTTCAAGGTTCGCACCTCCAGTTCTCACTCGCCAATGCGAACCCTGTTGACGGTTGCCAGCACGGTTACCGTGAAACACCGAATCCGTGCCTGCCTGGCGTCCGAGGCCCTATCTGTGCGAGCAGCGTAAAAAAAGCAAGCTCGGTCGTCTAACAAGACGTACGGTAAGGTTGAAGATGACAATTGCTTTGACGAATTGCTATCAGGGGACACAGAATCGCGAAGCCAAAACGCCATTATCAGGGAGGAAAAGCGTTGAACGATGTCCTGACACTAAGCGCTTACAGAGAGGCGCTGCCACGGAGCTGCCCTCCTAATGAGGTCGTGACACCGAAAGCTACTCCGCTTTGGAGACTTCTGCGCTCTCACTCTGTATCGGAATCTGATTTCGACTCACAGCGTAAAAGGCTGCCGAACCATCCATACCCCAATGAGTGTGAGGCAATGTCCGTTTCCTTGAGCACATCCTTGGCTGCCTGCCGCGCGATAGCTAAATTGCCTCGATCTAAGTTTACCCACGCGGTGGAGGTGCGCTTTGAATCTTCTGCTGGCGTTTGGCATCAAGACTCACCAGGACATGTGCATTTCTGGCCATATCATGAACATGACTTGATGACGCTCGTAGGGGCGGTAAACATACTATGAGCGAATTAACTGTTTACAAGGTGCTTCTGCATTATGAGATTCCCTTGGTGGTCCTTGCCAAGAACAAACAGGCTCAAAATTATCTAGGAATTAACTATGATGATGGCGAGCAAGCATGCAAGTTCTACTTTTCTCGCATAGCCCCCGATGTATTGAAACTGCTTTTATTCGAAAAAATAGATGTACGCTACGCAGTCACTCGCGCCCATAAGGGCAAGTATGAACTCGCTGAACTGTGGGGAAGAGTTGGAGATATTTGCAAAACGACAAAAGTTGAAGAAATATCTGAAGAGCTTCTGCCTCAACAAGGTATGTTTTTGCCGGGACATGCGCCATCAAGCTCAACTAGCAAGGTTAAAGTTGTTGACATAGATGGACGTTGGGAAGTTAGCGATCTCAAGAAATTTTCCGATCTGGTGCAGGATTGCTATGCCTTTGGGTATGCGCTCCTTGGTGCGACGGGGGCTGTATCAAAGCGCGAGATAGAAAGAGTTTTTCATAAATATCCATGGCGTGGGGGCTTCAGCTCTGTCAATTTCTTTAGGTCGCTATACAAAGGTATTCCGGGCCAGGATAGGGCGCAAATTAAGAGCATTGAGTACGCTTCTCCCGGCTTCGTCGAGTTCGTCGTAAATGAAACAGTTGCAGACTCGATTAGAGACCTGATCATTGACCTTAATGATGACGAAAGCCTTGCTACTGCAACTTATAAAAACGTTTATAGACGCCTACAAGATAAGGGCTGGCTTGGCCAGTCGGAAGATGATCTATTTTTGCATGCTGATGACAAGGAAGAGCTCCGAGAACTGCTTGGTGAGGCTTGTGCCGCATTTGGCCTAAGTAATTATGAGGGCCATATTATCGGCCTTGCGTGTGAAGATATGCTTGCCTCAGTGAAGATTGTGTTGGCCTATTATCGGAGACTGAAGAACCTTGCCGATTATGTTGCCACTGGCAAAGCCCAAAACGTTTTCCACGATTGATTCATATAAAAACATGGTGGCCATACGATCAATGCGCTTAATACGCTAGGCACACGGATAACCTAAATTTTCTGACCGATCTGTCGCGGGAATATCAGCAGGATGAATAGGTGAGATGCCAGCTCGCTAAACCCTTAGCGCGCCAAGCAATTCTTGACAGGGCCTTGACGGTTTTTCGCGGGAGAGCGCCGGTCAGTTCTTCCGCAGCCGCTGCGCCAAATTGATCGCTGCCTTCATCAGTGTTGAAATCTACACTCTGTGTAGATCCCGACACGCGACCACCGCGTCCTCAAAACAGAGTGGTGACAATGCCACTGTGTGGCACTGTGACCACACTTTCTCTTTGCCGTGAAGTCGGTCTGCCGGCTCCTCTTCATACCTCCTACACCGGCTATACACAACCCCCCAGGCATCGAG
Source organism: Pseudomonas sp. 15C (assembly GCF_055484735.1). Taxonomy (NCBI): domain Bacteria; kingdom Pseudomonadati; phylum Pseudomonadota; class Gammaproteobacteria; order Pseudomonadales; family Pseudomonadaceae; genus Pseudomonas; species Pseudomonas sp. 15C. The sequence continues at coordinate 40,048 of NZ_JBUDGD010000032.1, forward strand.
CGTTTCCAGTGACTCGGAGCGTGCGTGGCGAGTGAGCAGCGAGCAGTTTGTTTCATGCCTCGATCGAACCAGCGCTGCTACGCTTTCATTTTTCTCGAATGGAGTCGGAGCGATGCCCACCCCCGAATATTCTCTCCCAGATGTCCTGGAGCGCATGTATCACAACCAGCTCGCTTCAGAAGCCGCGCTAATGGAGCTGACCTTGCTAGTCGAAAGCCAAGGTCATGCCGAGGCCGGCGACAATATCCGAACTGCTCTGGAGACGATCGGCGAAAACGCCGGGCACATCCATCAAGGTTTCGCCCGACTAAAAGCACAAGGCGCGCAGTAAGCGAATCCGAGTCAGGAGCACATATGGACGATGACTGCGAAGTGGTGTTCGTAGCAGGCCTAGGCAAGATGCTGGGACGCACCGAGGCAGCGATCAGACAGGGGATGAGTCGCGGTGTCGACTGGCTACCGAAGAGTTTCCGGATGGGCGCCAGACACTGCTGGCTGAAGGCGGATGTCCGGGAGTTTCTGCGGGAGTGCCGCGATGGGGAAAACAAGGTGCCGAAGGTTGGTCGACCGCGGCAGACACCGCCAACACTGAGGGATATCGAGAGATGACAGCTCATCAAGCATGGGAGTGCGAAAGAGATGCGCTATTTGACCGTCAGAAAGTTCGCCAGCGAGTCTGGATATACAGAAGCCGCCGTGAGATCGAAAATCGCTGACGGAACGTGGGTAGGGGATCAAGTCTGGCGACACGCCCCTGATGGTCGAGTGTTGATCGATGTAATAGGCTTCGAAGCCTGGGTAGAGATGGGCAAACAGTCGGCGACCAATCGAGCAGATAAACTACGATCACGACTGAGCCCGGCGCCGCTGACGGGCAAGGCAAAACGAGGAAGCCCAAAACAGCTGAAATGATGCCGCTCGTCGGATCAATCCGATTTACCAAATGGCCGCCTTTGAGCACCTTCTGGCGAAAAGAAAAAAGGCCAAAAACCACCTAGCAGCGAGCGCCATGTATCCCCACATGTATCCCTTGCGTAAGAGGAAAGACAAATACTAAATGAAAACAGATTGTTAAGTAACCAGTTCAAATGTCTGTGTAGCCACCAAGTACTAAAAACGGCTTACCGAAAGGTAGGCCGTTTTTTTATGCTTGCAATAATCCCCCGCCCGGTTACCGATCTATCCGAATCACTGTTTACCCTAGAGGTGTAGCGATGCGCTACCACCGATCAATGGGTCCGCAGTTGCTCATCAGTCAGACTTTCTTACAGTTTGCGCTTCGCTTTTTTTCACATAAGCCAATATCACATTCAAGATAAGGCCTTCGTAACAACCAAGCTTATAGCCAAGTAATACGGGCCCTGCCCCCATAAAAATCAAGAAAATCAAAAGCGCTATCTGAGAAAAACGCCGCTATCACTGAATGTTAGCGGCGTTTTTTCTTACGTAAATAGCATTGCGGCTTTACTCGGCGATTCATCTATTCCGCAGTAATCACCAGACAACCTTTCATCACACGGACTTTCACGTTCTCGTTCACCTCGAATCCTGCCTGTCTTAACCACAGTCCGCGTAGCCTGATCCAGGGCACCGGTTTGGCGGGGCTGTGAGGTTGATCCTTTATGTGGACCGGGTAAAAGTCTGCGGCGATTTTCAACCGGCGTTCAGTGATAGGGGTTGATGACGTATGATCGGCCTTAGCCATAATTAGCTCCTTCTTAGCTGCTTGTGGTTAGCGGGGCCAAAGTGTTGGTAGCACCTTGGTTCCGCGTTCTTTGAGTTACTTCAAACTTCTCCTTCTCCGTTGCTTGTCTTGCTCGTTGCTTGTGCGATCAGCGCATCGAGCATCTGCGCTACGACCTTCTGCTGGACTTTCGGCAGCTCATTGATGGACTGCAGCCGTCGATACCAGGTCGAGGTCAAGCTGCGTCTGGGCGTTTCCGTGTACGAGGGAACCCCGAGCAGCTCTTCAACAGGAACGCGAAGCGCAAATGCCATCTTCACCAGTGTCGTGACCGGCATGCTGCGCGTGCCCTCTTCGTAACCCTGAAAGGTCTGTCGAGAAAGACCTAAAGCCCGTGCCAACCGAGTCTGTGTGACCTCATGCACCATACGTAAGTGAGCGATGCGACTGCCCATCGCCACCAGAAAAGCGCGGTCCTCCTCATTGGAAACACTCATGACAATCGCCGACTGGAAATGGAGTTGAATAACAACGGACTTGTCCCTCTACCTGAAATCCATCCTGGGGAAATTCAATAGAAAACATCCTCAGGCAAGGGTGCGTAGGTTGTCGACCTGAAAAGTCTGTAGGAGAAATGAAGGGTAAATACCAACCCAGAGCGGAGTACTACAAGTACAAAACCTTTGATTTGACTGAGCCCGTTACGAGAGGCCCGAGTGCTTCCGAAACACTTTGACCAAGGATCAAATCCTCACCCGGTTTGCACCCCCACCGCCCGCTCGCTAAAGTCCCCCAACACTTCTATCCCACGGACGGAGAGCCCGCGTGTTTTCAACCCAGCCCTTGAGCCGCTTTCGCCTGCCAGTTCTTACACTGCTTATCAGTGCCCTGACCCTCACCGCGTGCAACGCCCCGCCCTCCTCGATGTTGCCGCTGGCACCGGAAGGCGCTTCCGGTTATCGCACCGATCTGCAAACCCGCCACGCCAACAAACACATGGCTGCTGCCGCCAATCCACTGGCCGCCGAGGCGGGTCGGGAGATGTTGCGTCAGGGTGGTTCGGCGATCGATGCGGCGATTGCGATGCAGGCGGTGCTGACGCTGGTCGAGCCGCAGTCGTCCGGGATTGGTGGTGGGGCGATGATCGTGTTGTGGGATGGCAAACAGGTGCGCACCTATGACGGGCGCGAGACGGCGCCGGCAGGCGCTACCGAGAAGCTGTTTCTACAAGCGGACGGCAAACCGATGGCTTTCCCGCAGGCGCAGATTGGCGGCCGGTCGGTCGGCACGCCCGGGGTGTTGCGTGCGCTGGAAATGGCGCACAAACAACACGGGCGTCTGCCGTGGGCCAGGTTGTTCGAGCCGGCGATCCAACTGGCCGAACAGGGTTTCGCCATCTCCCCGCGCCTGTACTCGTTGCTTGCCGCCGATTCGGCGCTGCGCCAGTCGCCCGACATGGCCGCCTACTTTTTGAACAGCGATGGCAGCGTCAAAGCCGTCGGCACGCGCCTGCAGAATCCGGCCTTGGCCGCCGTGCTCAAGCGCATCGCCAGTGAAGGTGCAGACGCGTTTTACAAAGGTCCGATCGCTGAGGAAATCGTCGCCAAGGTCCAGCGTCACGCCAATCCCGGCAGCCTGTCGCTGACCGACCTGCAACGCTATCAGGCCAAGGAGCGTGCGCCGCTGTGCACGGACTACAAGCGCTGGCAGGTGTGCGGCATGCCGCCACCGTCGTCGGGCGGGATCGCCGTGGCGCAGATCCTCGGCACGTTGCAGGCCCTGGAAACCCGTGATCCGCGCCTTTCGCTGACACCGCTCAAACCGGTCAAGACCGACAAACCGGCCGGCATTGAACCGGACCCGCAAGCCGTGCACCTGATCGCCGAAGCCGAACGGCTCGCCTACGCCGACCGTGCGCAATATGTCGCGGACACCGACTTCGTGCCGGTGCCGGTCAAAGGTCTGGTCGACCAGGGTTATCTGGCCAGCCGCGCCAGCCTGATTGGCGAACGCAGCATGGGCACTGCCAAACCGGGCACACCGCCGGGCGTGCAGGTTGCCTACGCGCCGGACCGTTCGCCATTGCGTATTTCCACCTCACAAGTCGTGGCGGTGGATGACCTCGGCGGCGCGGTGTCGATGACCACCACCATCGAAGCCGCATTCGGCTCACACCTGATGGTTCAGGGCTTTCTGCTCAATAACCAGATGACCGATTTCTCGTTCATCCCCGAAGAGAACGGTCAGAAAGTCGCCAACCGCGTCGAACCCGGCAAACGCCCGCGCTCGTCGATGGCGCCGACCCTGATCTTTGATCGCCAGAGCGGCGAATTCGTCGCCACGGTCGGCTCGCCCGGCGGCTCGCAAATCATTGAATACGTCGCCAAGACCACCATCGGCCTGCTCGACTGGGACCTCGACGCACAACGCGCGATCAGCCTGCCCAACTTCGGCAGCCGCAACGGCCCGACCGAACTGGAACAGGGCCAGTTCAGCCCGGCGCTGGTACAGGCACTGAAAGACAAAGGGCATACCGTGAGCGAAATCGACATGACCAGCGGCACCCAGGCCATCGTGCGGGTCAAGGATGCACAGCGGAAAGTGTCGTTGGAAGGTGGCGCCGATCCACGGCGTGAAGGCGAAGCGCTCGGCGACTGAGTCTACGATGCAAAAAGAAAAGGCTTACCGGGTGGTAGGCCTTTTTTATCGGCGTGTCCCTCAATCGCTTTCAACGATTCGCCACCAAATGCGCCCCAAACAACAAATAGCAGCCACCCGCCAACCGATCCAGCCACTGCCGTGACCGTTCGTAAACACCGGCAACCCGGCGGCTGGCGAAGAAAAGTGCGACGCAGCAATACCAACTGAAGGACAACGTGGCCATGGTCAGCACGGCCAGCGCCAGCAGGAGCGGCGATACGTGAGCCGGCATGGCGGTGGCGAAGATGGTGGTGACGAACAGTGCCGATTTCGGGTTGGTCATATTGCCGAGCAAACCGCGAGCGTAAACGCTGAGACAGGTCTGGTGGGTTGCAGCGGGCTCACCGGGAGCAATCGCTCCCTTGCGCTTGAATTGCTTCAATCCCAGACAAATCAGGTAGCAACCGCCGGCGATCTTGAAGCCCAGATATAGCGTCGGCGCGACGCTGAACAGTGTCTTGATTCCCAAGCCGCCCGCGAGCCCCCATAGCACCGTGCCGGTCGCCACGCCCAGCGCAGCCACCACACCATGCCGACGCGACTGACTCGCCGCCAACTGAGCGATGTTGAAAAAATTCGGGCCCGGCGTGACCACGGCAACAGTCCACAACAGCGCCAGCGACAACAGCGGGGCGAGATAACCGGCAGCGGAAAAGTCCATGATTCAGGCGCCTGAAATAAGGTGAGTCTTATACCTTGCTACATCCGCTGACGGATTTCCATCAACGCTGCTTAAACCTCTAGCGTCTTGCCATCCACCGCATCACCAATCTTCAAAAAATGCCCCCCGGCAACATGGTGCAGCGTGCGCAAACCGTCATGCCCTTCGAAATGCCAGCGCCCGTCGCTGAACACGCGTTCGTCGGCATGGGCGGCGATGACTTCGGCGAGGAACAGGTCGTATTGCTGGTGGTTGCGTGGTTCCGGCAGCAGGCGGCATTCGAGCCAGGCGACGCAGCCATCGAGCAGCGGCGCTGCGACCTGTTCGCCGATGAAGGTTTGCAGACCGCAGGCCTGAAATTTGTCCCGTCCCTGGCTCTGGGTAATTTCCAGCCCCGAGGTGTTGCCGACGGTTTGCACGATGTCGGCCTGATCGGCGCAAGGAACGTTGAGTACGAAGGTGCCCGAGGCTTCGAGCAGTTGGCGGGTCCAGGTGGACTTATCCAGCACCACGGCGACTTTCGGCGGTTCGAAATCCAGGGGCATGGCCCAGGCGGCGGCCATGATGTTGCGCTGCCCATCGTGGGCCGCGCTGACCAGCACGGTCGGGCCGTGATTGAGCAAGCGGTAGGCTTTGTTCAGGGGCACCGGGCGGCGGTGGGAATCGCTCATGGGTCTGCTCCGCGGGAAAAGGAGCCGATTGTAGCGCTGCTACTGGAGAATCACAGAACCTGTGACACCTCGGTGATCGTTCCCGCGCTCTGCGTGGGAATGCATCCTGTGACGCTCTGCGTCACGCCGGCAAGGGAACGCGGAGCGTCCCGAGAGGCGTTCCCACGCAGAGCGTGGGAACGATCAGCAGGGTGTCAGTGCGACAGCTGATTGGCGAACTGCCCCACCGCGTCCACGACTTTCTGTGCACCGTCCTGGATTTCGACAATCACCGTCCCCGCCTCTGCCGCCAGCGCCAGGCCTTGCTCGGCCTGCAGCTTGCCGTCGGTCATCAGCGCCACGGCATTGCGGGCCATTTCCTGGTTCTGCCGGACCACGGTGACGATCTCGTCGGTGGCCTGGCTGGTGCGCGAAGCCAGCTGTCGCACTTCATCGGCGACTACGGCAAAACCGCGACCCTGCTCGCCGGCACGGGCGGCTTCGATCGCGGCGTTGAGCGCCAGCAGGTTGGTCTGTTCGGCGATGCCGCTGATGGTTTTGACGATGGTGCCGATCACCAGTGACTGCTCGTTGAGCGCCTCGATGCCCTCCCCGGCGGCTTGCATGTGCCGCGACAAATCACGCATCACGTTGACCGCTTCGGTGACCACCGTCGTGCCACGTTGCGCGGTGCTGTCGGTTTGTTGCGAGGTGCTGTAGGCAATGCTGGCCGCGTCGGCAACGGCTTGCTCGCGGTTGACCTGATCGGTGATGACCGTGGCGAACTTCACCACTTTGTACAGTTTGTCGTTGGCATCGACCACCGGGTTGTAGGACGCTTCCAGCCAGACATCGCGGCCATGGCTGTCGATACGCTTGAAACGACCCGCGACGAACTCGCCATTGTTCAAGCGGCGCCAGAAATTCTGATACTCGCCGCTGTTGTATTCCTCCGGCGCGCAGAACGTGCGGTGATGTTTGCCCTTGATCTGCGCCAGGCTGTAACCCATGCCATTGAGGAAACGATCGTTGGCGGTGAGTACGTTGCCATTGAGATCGAATTCGATCACAGCGGTAGAGCGCACCAGCGCGCCGATCAGGTTTTCATGCTCGCGGGAGGCTTCGATGGTGCGGGTCAGGTCGCTGGCGTAGAACGAAATATGTCTGATCCGGCCATCGGAAGCCCGCACGGGCTGGACGATCGAGCGTAGCCACGCCTCTTCGCCATTGCCACGCACCAGGCGCACGGCACCGGCAAAATGCTCGCCACGGGTCATTGCGTTCTTGAAGCGCAGATGGAATTCGTTGGTTTTGACGTGGGCCGGGACGATGTCTTCAAGCGCCCGGCCGATCAGGTCCTGGCTTTTGTAAAACATCTCGCCAAGGAAGTTCTGGTTGACCGAACGAATCCGCCCGTCGGCCTCAAGCGTCAGCGCCAGCATCTCGCTTTCCAGGCTTTCCTTCACTTGCACAAGGCTGGAGAGTTCTTCACGGAGAGCGGCCAGCTCTTGCTTCAAGCGTTTATTGAACATGGGAAAGCACCAATGGCAGGGTTGAACGCGGCGTACAACCTAGCCATCGGCCTTGCAGAGCTTTTCTGAAGCGGCCGCGAGACCCGTCAGTCGAAAATAGTTCGGCGGTTTCTGTTCAGGCAGCGCCCGCGGCCTGACAGGGCCCTGTGCGAGGCATGCGAGCACCGAAATAAGCGGCCGTCAGCATGCCCACCACGCCCATCACTGCGCAGAACATCACGCAGATCCAAGGGCTCCAGGGCATCAGCCCGATCAGCAACAATGGCGTAACGCTCGCCCACGCGGCGTAGGCAATGTTGTAGGTAAAGGAAATGCCCGACACGCGAATACGCGCCGGAAACAGCCCGACCATCACCGAAGGCACCGCGCCGACGACTCCGCAACCGAGCCCGGCCACGGCATAAGCCAGGCCGACCCACTGCCCGCCTGCGATCAGGCAGGCATACAGCACGCCGATGCCCAGTGGCAGCAGCAGGCTGTAGAGCATGACCGTGCGCCACGCGCCGATGCGATCGACCAGCAGACCGGCGAGCACGCAACCGATGTTGAGGAAAACGATGCCCAGCGCACTGAGGCCGAAGGTGTGGCTGGCGGTCATGCCAAACGTCTTTTGCATCATCGTCGGCGTGATGACCACAAACACCACCACCGCCGAGGTCAGCACGCAGGTCAGCAGCATCGCCGGCAACATCGCCAGTCGATGCTCGCGCAACACGGTGCGCAGCGGCAGTTCGACCCGAGCCTCACGCTGCGACTCCATCGCGATGAAAACCGGTGTTTCGCTCAGCCAGCGGCGCAGATAAACGCCAACCACCCCAAACACTCCGCCGAGCAGGAAGGGATAACGCCAGGCGTAATCGAGAATTTCCGCTGGAGTGAAGACCTGGGCGAGGAATGTCGCAGTCAGTGCACCGATCAGATAGCCGAAGGTCAGCCCGGCCTGCAAAAAGCCCAGGGCGTAACCGCGGTGACCGGACGGTGCGTGTTCGGCGACGAATACCCAGGCACTCGGCACTTCGCCCCCCACGGCTGCGCCCTGAAGGATGCGCAGCGCCAGCAACAGCAGCGGTGCGAAATAACCGATCTGTGCATAAGTCGGCATGATCCCGATCAGCAGGCACGGCAGCGCCATCATCAGGATGCTCAGGCTGAAGACCTTTTTGCGGCCCAAACGGTCGGCGAAATGCGCCATCAGGATGCCGCCCAGCGGCCGTGCGAGATAGCCGGTGACGAAGATGCCGAAGCTCTGCAGCAGGCGCAGCCACTCGGGCATTTCCGGCGGGAAGAACAGCTGACTGAGGGTCAGGGCAAAAAATACGAAAATGATGAAGTCGTAGATTTCCAGCGCCCCGCCGAGGGCCGCAAGGCCAAGGGTCTTGTAGTCGGAGCGGCTGAACGGCGCAGGTCTGGCCGGGATTTGGGCAGTCATCGCAAAGAACTCTGGATCAGGCAAAAAACCAAGGCGCCCATGGTCTACGCAAATGGACGGGGGGACAACCCGTTAGACCATAGTCATGGTTTTGCAAAAGCTGATCACAAATGGGCGGCGCTTGATTTACTGTAAATGCCTGTCTGCAGGATAAACACCGCTGCCCTGCAGGAGTGAGCCTGCTCGCGATGGCGTGCGTCCAGTCACTGAATGTGTTGAATGTGATTGCGCTATCGCGAGCAGGCTCACTCCTACAAGGGATTTGTGTTTCGCCTGCCAGACCAAAATAACCATAAAAATTCCGAGGTACTCCCCGTGGCCGTTGATATCGAAGATAGCCGCTCTGCGCGCTTTGCCCTGCGCTGTTCAAGTTTTGCCGAACGCTGGTTTCCCGATTCCTGGGTATTTGCCGCGTTGGCCGTCATCATCGTTGCCCTCGCCACTCTGGCCATGGGTGCCAAACCCACCGCGGCGGCAATGGCCTTCGGCGACGGTTTCTGGAGCCTGATTCCGTTCACCATGCAGATGGCCTTCGTGGTGATCGGCGGCTACGTGGTCGCCAGCTCGCCGCCTGCGGTCAAACTGATCGACCGACTGGCGCGGGTTCCGAAAAATGGCCGCTCCGCCGTGGCCTGGGTGGCGTTGATCTCGATGGTCGCGTCCTTGCTCAACTGGGGCCTGTCGCTGGTCTTCGGTGGTCTGCTGGTGCGCGCCCTCGCCCGCCGTACCGACCTGAAAATGGATTACCGCGCCGCCGGCGCCGCTGCGTATCTCGGCCTTGGCGCGGTGTGGGCGCTGGGTTTGTCGTCGTCCGCCGCGCAACTGCAGGCCAACCCTGCCAGCCTGCCGCCGTCGATCCTGTCGATCACCGGGGTGATTCCGTTCACCGAAACCATTTTCCTCTGGCAGTCGGGCGTAATGTTGCTGGCGCTGATCGTGATCTCGGTCATCATCGCTTACGCCACCGCACCGGGCCCGAACTCGGCGCGCGACGCCAAGGCCTGCGGCATCGACCCGGCGTTCAACCTGCCGCCGCTGCAACCGCGCACACGACCAGGCGAATGGCTGGAACACAGCCCGCTGTTGATCATCGTGCTGGTGCTGCTGGCGGCGGGGTGGTTGTTCCATGAATTTTCCAGCAAACCGGCGATCACCGCGATTTCCGGGCTCAATACCTACAACTTCCTGTTCATCATGCTCGGCGCCCTGCTGCACTGGCGCCCGCGCAGCTTTCTCGATGCGGTGGCGCGCGCCGTACCGACCACCACCGGCGTGCTGATCCAGTTTCCGCTGTACGGCTCGATCGCCGCGTTGATGACCACCGTCAAAGGGGCGGATGCGCAGACGCTGGCGCACCACATTTCGACGTTCTTCGTCAGCATCGCCTCGCACGACACCTATGCGCTGCTGATGGGCGTCTACTCGGCGATTCTTGGCTTTTTCATTCCGTCGGGCGGCGGCAAGTGGATCATCGAAGCGCCGTACGTGATGCAGGTCGCCAACGACTTGCAGTACCACCTCGGCTGGGCCGTGCAGATCTACAACGCCGCCGAAGCACTGCCGAACCTGATCAACCCGTTCTACATGCTGCCGCTGCTCGGCGTACTCGGCTTGAAGGCGCGGGATCTGATCGGCTTCTCGTTCGTGCAATTGCTGGTGCACACGCCGCTGGTGCTGGTGCTGCTGTGGGCGCTGGGGACGACGCTGGCGTATACGCCGCCGGTGATGCCATAGCCATCAAGTAGCTGCCTGCTGCAACTGTGGGAGCCAGCCCGCTCGCGATAGCAAACTATCAGTCGACTTCAGTGTTGCCTGACATACCGCTATCGCCAGCAGGCTGGCTCCCACATTTCTTGCGCTACTCGCTGAAAAAAATCGTACCGACCAGCTTTTTTGTGCCACACGGCTGATCCACTATGAAACGCCCCCGACACTTGCGGGGAACTCCACGCTGAAAAGGATCTGAGCATGTTCAAGTTCGCAGGACTTTCCCCCGCCGCACTGGCCCTCACCGCACTGACGCTGAGCGCCGCCGCCCACGCCGATGTCGACCTGAAACTGGGCAGCACCGAGCGCGTCACGCGCCTCTTCGCTTATCCCAATAATTGTCACGTCATCTGTTACCGCAACTGGACGCTGGAGCAGACCGTTGCGCATTACCTGACCCAAAGCGTACAGCGCGATGGCTATGCCAACGCCAAAGTGCTGGTGAAGACCGATAACGATCAGCTCTACGCCGAGATCTCTGGTGTGCCGCAGGGTTACGACAAACCGCTGGCGGCGCTGCTTGACGCTGGCGACTTGGCCTACAACGGCGCCAGCAAGCTCAATGCCGATGGTAAATGGGCTTACAGCTGGTATCTGTTCCTGCCGCTGGGCATGGCCCTGGAAAACCGTAAAAGTGTCGAGTTGCTGCACTTCCCGCCGGATTATTCGCTGACTCAGGCGCAGGATTATTTGCGCTCCAACACCACTGATCGCTGGGCGACGTTGCTCACTGACAATGGCATTCCCGCTGAGCAGACGCCGGCTTATCAGACCATCATCGACATCGCCCCGATTGCCGCGCCGTCCAATGCCGGTAGCGACCTGGAAGGCGTGTACGACTATTTCAAGGACTACCAGACCACGCTGGTCAAGCAGTTCAGCCAGACTGCCAGCGGCACGACGCTGCCGATGGTCGCGTTCGGTGCGCCGGTGCGTAACTGGATCAAACAGCAATACGGGCCGACCGTCGGCGTATTGGGCCTGGCGACCATCAGCCCGAGCGAGGGCGTGCAGGTGCCGGTGCTGGGGTCCAACCATCCGAGTTACATCTGGTACGCCGCCGATCCGAAAAGCTACACCGGCGACGATGCGCAGGCCAAGGCCGATGCTGCGGGCCTGAAAGTCATGGGTCAGGATTTGAGCGCCGCCTGCTGGCAGGCCGGCATGGGCAGCAAACCGGGCAGCAACGCGCAGACCACGCTGAACACTTGCACGCAAACCTGGCAGGTCACGCAGAAAGCCAAAACTTGCGAACTGTTCTACACCTCGATCCGTGATCTGACAGCGGAGCAGGCCGCAGCCAAGTGCGCTAGCACACCGATCAAGGCGCAACTGCAACAGTTGAAAGCGCCCCTGCCGGCGACCGCCATTCCTGCTCCGCACCTGTAAACCTGACGACTCATCCCGTGTCAGCCCTGGCTGACGCGGGAATACGTCTATCACGCCTGTCACATCTGACAGTAGACCGGTTATACCTGTAACCACTAGATTGGATCCATGGCTGTAAACAAGGGCCGACAGGACGTCGTCCCGGCAACGTCGCATAGCCGTGCGACAAAGGAAGATCATGAATATCCACGCCGTGGCAGGCTCTGCCCCGCACGATACCGAAGGCATCTACCCCTTCTCCGGCCTGCCCGTGCGTCTTGGGTTTCCCTCCAGTGCCGACTTCGAAATCATTCACGATCCCTACGCCAATCCGGTGGCAATCGCCGCACGCCGAGATTTTCCCGGTACACACCGGATGTGCAGGGTTTCCGGGCAATTGCTGCCCTATCGCTGCCGACAGACCCGCCAATTGCTCAGCGGCATTCACCTGTACGACCCTCGCTTTTGCGGACTGCTCGAACATGCCTGCGACCCGAACACGTTTCTCGACATGACTGAGTTGTGGCTGTGGTCGCTCAAGGACATTCAGCGCGGCGAGCATCTGAGCATTGATTACGCCGCCACCGAAGACAAACTCTCGCGCCAGTTTGCCTGCGGTTGCGGCTCATCACGTTGTCGTGGCTGGATCACCGGTTACGATGAACCGCCAAGCCTGGAAGGCCTGCACTTTCTCCAGCGCTGGCGGCAATCGGGCCGACGCTAGGCGGCTTTACGCCGGGCCGATCGGGCGCAAGCGATACTGCGGCGGCAGTTGCTCGAAACCACTGATGGTGGTGTTGAGACTTTTCCAGCGGCCATCCTTGATGCCGTAGATGCAGCCGTGGATCGACAGGCTCTGGCCGCGATGCCAGGCGTTCTGGATGATGCTGGTGTGCGCGACGTTGGCCACTTGCTGGATCACGTTGAGTTCGCACATCCGGTCGACCTGCTCTTCTTCGGTCGGCAGCTTGGCCAGTTCTTCGCGCTTTTCGTAATACAGATCGCGGATCGAACGCAGCCAGCCATCGATCAGACCGAACTGGCGGTCCTGCATCGACGCGCGCACACCGCCGCAACCGTAGTGGCCGGTAACGAGGATGTGTTTGACCTTGAGCACGTCCACTGCGTACTGGATCACCGACAAACAGTTGAGGTCGGTGTGCAGCACCACGTTGGCGACGTTGCGGTGCACGAATAGATCGCCAGGCAACATGCCAACGATTTCGTTGGCTGGCACCCGTGCGTCGGAACAGCCGATCCACAGGTATTCGGGGGTCTGCTGGCGCGCCAGTTTGGCGAAGAAATCCGGGTCTTCCTTGGTGATCGCGTCAGCCCAACGCTCGTTGTTATCAATCAGGTCTTGTAAGTCGTGCATGGATAAGGCCTCAAGAAAGATGCGCTGGTTTGATAGACGACCGCCCGTCGGAGTCACGCCCGTTGGGCAAAGTGTTTCCGTTGGAATTCTCGTGCGCCGGATGAGTCCACTCCAAGTAAGGCCCACAGTATGAGGATTTGCCATGACTGATTCACGACGCCCCTACGATGCGGCGCAACCGGAGCCCATCGATGATAACGAAGACCGCATGGGTTCGGTGCATGAGTTGGATTTCGACGACGAAGAGCCCAGCGCGAAGATCGGTGATGAGATTCCTGAGCGTGAACGCGAGCAGCTGATGCCAGGTGAACGTGTGCGTGAGGCAGGTCTGACCGGCGGCTCGGTCGATGATCACCAACCGACGGACGACGATTTGAGCCCGGAAACGCTCATTCGCGACGATGGCGCTCGCGATGCCGAAGAGATTGGCGAGGGCAATCAGGCGGATTGGGATTTGAGCGTGGTCGGTGAAAATGACATCGGCGGCGGTGACGGACTGGACGAGGCTGAACTGGCGGATCTGGATCCGCTGGATGGCAAGCGCTGATCAGCGGCACCTGATAAATCGCTATCGCGAGCAGGCTCACTCCTACAGGGGAACGCATTCCAACTTGCAGGATTGAGCCTGCTCGCGATGCTTTTAAGCTTCAGTCAACAAGGGTGCAGGCCATCACCACCGCATCTTCACGCCCCCCCACCGCCGGATAATAATCCCGGCGCCGGCCAATCTCGTTGAAGCCATAACGCTCATACAACTTGAACGCCGCAGTATTGCTGTCGCGCACTTCCAGAAAGCACTCCCGAGCTTCAGCCTTGTAGGCAATCGACATCAGATGCTCCAGCAACGTCAGCCCCAGCCCACGTCCCTGGTTCTCAGGCTTGACGGTGATGTTGAGCAGGTGCGCCTCGTCGAGAATGATTTGCACCACACCGTGCCCGACCTGCTGCTGCCCTTCGAACATCAGCCAGATCTGGTATTTGCCGAGACCGTCGAGAAAAATTCCCCGGGTCCACGGATGGCTGTAAGCGGCGTACTCGATTTTCAGCACTGCCTCGAGATCCGCCTCGGTCATCGGGCGGAAGGTTACCGCGTCACTCATTCGATTCTTTCCAGCGCGCCATCAGCCGACGCATGGCTTGCCACACAGCGGCTTTGCGCTGCGGCTCTTCCATTAACAATTCCAGACCGGGAATCGCCCAGGCCGGGCCCAGACCTTCGATCTGCAATTCACGATTGAACGCCTCGGCGTCCGCTTCGCCGGCAAAACGCACGGCCGGCAAGCCGATCAGCCACAGGCAGGCGCAGGGTGCCGCTTCCATTTGTACCGAGAGGAAACCCTGGACGAAGTCCCGCGCCGCGTCCGGGCCTTGGTCCAGCGTGCCGCGATTTAGCCACGGCCAGCGCACCGGCTCACCGACGATTTGCGGCGCATCCGGCAGACCCGCGGCGCGCAGCATGTCCTTGAGCAACAGATAAGCCGGGTCGCGGCTCTGGAACGCTTCGCCTGTGGGTAACTCGACCAGCAGCAGGCAGCGCCCGGCGCGCAGCAATTGCAGGGCAAAACGTGGTGGCGGCACAGGCGCGGGTTTGGCGACGACCGGCGTGGCGTCGGCCTCTTCCACCGGTTTGGCACCATTGCGGGTGCTGGCCAGCGAAGGCCGTGGCACCTCGATTTTCGGCCGTTCGCTCGGCCGCGCGATCGCCGGCTGCACCGGTGCCTGGACTTGGGCCTGGGCCTGGGCCTGGGCCTGAGGCGCAGGCACGACGGGCACTTCTGGCTCAGGCTCGGGCATGTCCAGCAACTCGGGCCGGGACGGCGCGGCGAAGGGCAATTCGGTGCGCGGCAGCCAGTTGACCACCTGCATGGCGTTCAAATAGGCGCGGCGGCGGGACTCGATAAGCAAGGGTCGGCCACTTGTGGATAACGGAAAGTGCGCTGATTCTACCGCCCTTCGCTCAAGATCGCCTGCTGTTGATCGATGCACTTGATTGAAAAGAAAGGCAGCAGTCCGTCCCGAGAGTGAATCGCATCGGCTTCGATGCAGTACAATCGCGGCTTTTAATCGCCAACCAGCCGGCCATTCCGATGATCGAACCCAAGCGCGTCTTGCGCGCCCTCGCTGAACACTGGGCACTTCTGGAGCCACTGTGCGAGCACTTCGACCAAGGCACCCTGAGCCTCAACGAACTGCGCACGCAACTGGCCGCCCAACAACTCGACAGCACGCCGCAGGACATCACCAGCCTGCTCGACGTGTGGATTCGCCTCGACATCCTGGTGCCCGTGGCGAAAAGCCCGAACCGTTTCGAGCTGAACGCGCAGATCCACGACTTCCTTGCCTACCTGCGCCGCGAACACCGGCTGGGCTTGTGCCTGGAAATCGAAGCCTACCTGCGTCACCTCGAACGGCTGGCCGGTTACATTCAGGACGCCTTTGAAGTCCGCGACGGCAACGACCTCGCCCGCCAGTTGCGCCTGCTCGACATGCGCGTACGCGACGTACTGAAGAAACTCGACAACGACGAACAGGCGCTGGTCGCTGTGGCCGAACGCGCCAAGACCAGCGACCGGCAGATCCCGTTGCGTCAGCGTTACGCGGAAGTACTGGCGACGTGGGACGAATACGTCGAGCCGATGATCGATCTGGTCAACGCCGACGGCGCCTTTGAACAAGGCGTGCGCAAGGTCGAAACGGTGTTGCTGAAAATGCTCAGCGAACAGCAGCGCCTCGGCCATCTGGTCGATGACGACATGTTGCTGCGCACCCACGCGCGCATCCTCGAAATGCAGACCAGCGCCCAGCTCACTCTGCGTCACGCCCGCGAACTGCTGCTGCCGCTGCGTGAAGAAGCGCGCCGGCACAACGCCGTGACCCGTGGCGCAGCACTGGCGCTGGCGGCGATCCGGCGTAAAGGCATCGACGCCGTGCCGCAAGCGGCGATGCCATTGTTCACCCGCCCGCAAAGCACCTTCCTCGGCAGCGCCAGTCAGGTCGAAGCCTACGTCTATGCGCTGGCGCGTTTCGAGCCAAAACCGGCACGCTTCCCCAAGGCGCACAAGACCCAGAAGGCTGGCGATGCACCGCGTGCGCCGCGCACCGTGCGCGAAATGGTCGACCGCTGCGAAGAATCGCTGCCGATGCCGGATCTGATGACCTGGCTGCTGGAACAGGAACCCGACGGCGCCACTGACGAGTTGCTTTACTGGTTCTCGCGCCTGTCGCGGGAAAAACGCTTCAAGCGCGAGCGTCTGGAACGCCGCGAATACCACACTCACGAGCATCAGGTCAGCCTGCGCTCCTTCGCCCTGCTCTCGGCCAGCGACACCGCCGCCGAGGATTCTGCGAGCATCCCCCATGCATCTTGATCTTTCCGAACTGTCGCAACTGGCGCCGATCTTCCGCGAGTTGTTCAAGGGCTACCACGTCAGCCGCCGCGACCCGGAGCTGTACGCCCAGCTGTCGAACTTCCAGGACCAGTACCGCACGCTGTTCAAGGCGCTGGGCTTTGAACTGGTCTGCGACACCCGTGGTTTCTACTACTTCGTGCCGGACATGGCCGCCGCTGCGGTGAACAAGACCGCCCAGCGTCTGGCGTTGTTCACCTTCATCCTCGTTGAGCATCTGGCTGATCAGGGCCGCGACCCGATCGCCGTGCTCGACGGCGGCAGCCTCGGCCGTGAAGAACTGCCGTCGCTGCTGGACAAGTATCGCGACCTGTTCATCCAGGCCGAAGTGCAGACCGTTGAAGAACTCGAAGAAAAGATCATGCGCCGCATGACTCAACTGGGTTTCGCCGGCGAAGAAAACGGCGTGTACCGCTTCTTGCCGCCGATGCACCGTTTCCTCGATGTGTGCCTGTCGGTGCAGCAGGACCGCGACCTGGCGGCCAGCGTGCACAGCGTGCTGCCGCTGCCGGCACCAGTGCTGATCGACGAAGCGGCGGAAGCCAGATTCCTCGAAACCGACGACCCACTGGACCTCAGTGAGTTTGCCGAAGAAAGCGAAGAAGACGCACTGGCCCGCGCCATTGCCGAAGAACAGGAGTCCGACGCATGAGCCAGGAACGCTACGGCATCCGCCGCTTTGCCCTTTTGAACACCGCCGGTTACAGCCTCGGCCTGTTCCCGCTGGAAGAACCGCTATCGGTTTACGGCGCGAACAACCTCGGCAAATCGGCATCGATCAACGCCTTGCAGTTCCCGATTCTGGCGCGCATGTCGGACATGAGTTTCGGCAAGTACAGCCTCGAGCAATCGCGGCGCTTTTACTTCGCCTCCGACACCAGCTACATCCTCGTCGAAGTGAACCTGCCTCACGGCCCCCACGTGATTGGTGTGGTCGGTCGTGGCCCGGGCGGAGGTTTCGGTCACCAGTTCTTTGCCTACGCCGGCAAACTCGACCTGGCCCATTACCAGAAAAACGACACCTGCCTGCGCCAGAAAGAGCTGTTCAGCAACCTTGAGAAAGAAGGCCTGAAAGCCTACGAACTCAAGCCTGACGAACTGCGTCGTTTGCTGGTCGGCGGTCACACGTCGATCCCGCTCGACCTGACGCTGATTCCGCTGCGCTCGACCAGCGAGCAAAGCCTGAAAACCTTCCGTGCGCTGTTCATCAACCTGCTGCACATGCGCGAAATCACTGCGGCCAAGCTCAAGCAGCTGTTCCTCGATGCCTTTGAGCACAGCCTGCGTTCCGGCAGCGTCGATTACATCGCCGCGTGCGAAGAAGCCTTCCGCGACGTACGACGTATGGAGCAGGATTACAACTCATTGGTTGCCGCCGGTCCGTTGGTCGAAGCGCTGGCCAACGGCGTGAAACAGCGCGATGTGCTGCGCGGCAAACTGCATCGCCTGTCGCCGCTGCTCGATTCGCTGCTCGGCACCTGGTCCGACTACGCCACCGCGCGCAAGGAAGAACTGACCCTGCAGGCCGAGCACTACCGCCGCGAGCAGGACGATCTGCAAAACGATCAGCGCGGCGGGACTCAGGAACTGATGCGTCTGGAGCGGGAGATTTCCGGCATCCAGCGCTGGCTCGGCGAGCTGTCGGTGCTGAAAAACCGCTTCGCGCTGGTCGATGACGTCAAAGTGCTCGAGCAACAATTGCTCGCCGCCAAAGACGCGCACGACGAACTGGCCGGCGCGCTGGCGCAGTCGCGGCAGTTCAGCGCCGAAGATCTCGAAGAGCGTCTGCGCGATCTGGAAAAACGCCTGAAGTCGGTGAAGCAGCAACTCGATAACGCCGACAACAACAGCTACGCCCGTCTGCGCGAAGAATTCTCGCAACAGGACGTTGAACGCCTGATGCGTCTGTTCAACAGCGCGCTGTTCAGCCTGCCGCTCGGCGAACACGGCATCACCCTCGACGAGAATGGCGAGTGGGTGAAATCGGTCGAGTTGATTCTTGATGGCTTCAAAGGCGAGCGCTTCGAAGTGCCGGGCCTGTCGATCGACATCTCGCACATAGAGCCGCCGGCCCTGCAAGCGCTGGCCGACCGCGCCGCGTTGCGCGATCAAAAAGAGCGTCTGGAAAAAGAACTCAAGCAACTGAAAACCCAACAAGCCGTGGCCGCTGACCGCGCCGCGAGCAAAACCCAGACCGAAGCGCTGTACCAGCAGGTACTGGATGCGCAGAAAGCGCTGGAAGATTTCCGCCGCACGCAAACCCTGAGCGCCGAAGAAGCCGACAAACTCGAGCAACTGGCGCAAATGGAAGCCGCACAGGACGAACTCAAGCGCTCCAGCGATGCCTTCACCGAGCGCGTCCAGCAACTGTCGGCCAAGCTGCAACTGGTCGGCCGGCAGATCGCCGACATGGAAGCCAAGCAACGCACGCTCGACGATGCTCTGCGCCGCCGCCAGCTGCTGCCAGCGGACCTTCCGTTCGGCACGCCGTTCATGGACCCGGTCGACGACTCGATGGACAACTTGCTGCCGCTGCTCAACGACTATCAGGACAGTTGGCAGGGTTTGCTGCGCGCCGACGGTCAGATCGAAGCGTTGTATGCGCAGGTGCGCCTCAAAGGCGTGGCCAAGTTCGACAGCGAAGACGACATAGAGCGCCGCCTGTCGCTGCTGATCAACGCTTACGCGCACCGCACCGATGAAGCACTGACGCTGGGCAAGGCGCGCCGCGCGGCGGTCACCGACATCGCACGCACCCTGCGCAACATCCGCAGCGACTACGACAGCCTTGAGCATCAACTGGCGCTGTTCAACCGCGAGATCAACAAGCGTCAGGTCTCCAACCTGCAAAGCTTCCGCATTGTCCTGGCACCGAACAAGGAAGCGCTCAAGCACATCGATCAGATCATCCACAGCGCCGGTCAGTACGAAGAAGGCGAAACCCTGTCGGTGTTCGATCTGAGCCAGAGCGCCGAGCAGGACAACAAGAACGAAGATGCCAAGGAATATCTGGCGCGACTGGTGGCAGCGAACCACAACCAGCTCGGCCTCAAGGACTTGTTCGAACTGGCCTTCGAGATCACCAAGGTCAACGGTCAGCCGGTGATCCACACCGACATCGATGGCGCGGCGTCCAACGGGACGACCATGACCATCAAGGCGCTGACCAACATGTACTTGTTGCTGCACTTGATGGACCGCGACCTGGCCGGCCGTGTGCGCCTGCCGTACTACCTCGACGAGGCGGCGGACATTGACGAGAAGAACCAGGCCGCATTGCTGGAAACCAGTCTGCAACTGGGCTTCGTGCCGATTCTGGCGAGTGTGAAGCCGCAGGTCTGCGCCAGTGTTGCGATCGACCTGGAAGGCGGCAGCGGCCCGGCGGGGATCTACATCGATGAGGCGGACTGGAAATACATCCGTCGCCATGATGTGGTGAAGGCCACGTTGAACGTGCAGGCGGATGAGCCGGAGCTGGATGCAGTTTGATCGGCTTTGACTGAAAACGAAAAAGGGCCGCGATCCGATGGGATCGCGGCCCTTTTTCATGGCTTGAGTTTTGTGCTGTCTTTTAGGGCCTCATCGCTGGCAAGCCAGCTCCCACAGGAATTTGTGTTGTGAACACGATCCCCTGTGGGAGCCAGCCTGCTGGCGATGAGGCCAGCCGAAACACCGCTGGATTTACTTACCGAGCGAAATCTTCGGCGCCCAGGTCAGCCACTCATCCTCAAACTTGTCGAACAACGGGAACGTCTGCTCGGCCCGCGCCGGATTGCCCATGCGCTCGCCATCCGGCGTAGCGAAGGCGATGCCGCCCTGAATCAGCGTTTCCAGGGATTCGGTGCGCACCGTGACACCTTTGAACAAGCCGTAATCAAAACCGACCCCGCTGGTGTTCCAGAAGCGGCTGCCACTGCGCACCAACGGCGCGTATTTCGGCTCGATCAGAATGTGTACCAGTACCCGGTCAGCCGTCTGGCCCAACTCATAACCAGTGACTTTGCCTACGGTGATTTCCCGATAAGTAACCGGCACACCCGGTTTCAGCGAGCCACGACGCGCCGCGCTCAATACCAGACTCAACCCCGCCTCCTGCTTCGTCACTTCCGGGGCCTCAGCCAGGGCGACAAAGTTTTTCTGCGGGCCAAGGTTCTTCGCCGCTGGTTGCACCTCGATGTACTTGCCGGTGACCAGGGTTTCGAGGTTCTCGGTCTTGATCAGGCCCAGTTCAGGTTTGACCACCCAGAACTGACTGCCGACCCGGGCGATCTTCTCCGGCACTTCGGTTATACGTGCGGTGAGGATGACCGACTGCAGATCGTCAGTCAGGTCGACGCTTTCGATCTTGCCGACGTCCAGCCCCTTGAAGCGCACCGGAGTGCCGCTGCGCAGACCGTCCGCGCGATCAACCTTGATGGTGACCACGGCGCCCTTCTGGTTGGCATCGTCGTGACTGGCGAACAGGCGGAAACGCGGAATACGCTTCTGCAATGGCGCCTTGGCCTGTGGCGTTTCAAAGGCGATGCCACCAGCCATCAACGTCTGCAGCGACTCGCTCTTGACCTGAATCCCGCCCGTCAAACCGCCGGTCAGCGTAACGCCGCTGACATTCCAGAAGCGCGTCGAGGCGTTGACCAGATTTTCGTATTCTTTCTCGATGTGCACACCGATGATCAATTGCTTGCGGGTTTTGGAGAACTGGTAGCTCTGCACCGAACCGACCTTGACCTGCTTGTACAGAATCGGACTGCCGACATCGATGGAACCGAGGGTGTCGGTAAACAGTACAAGGTGCAGGCCGGGCGAGCGCAGGTCGAGTGGCGGCGCTTTCGGTCGCGCTTCGAATTCACGCTTCGGCGCCGCGCCTTTGTCACCCGGACGCACGGCGATGTAGTTACCTTTGACCAGCGCTTCCAACCCGGTAATACCCGCCAGAGAAATCGACGGTTTGACCACCCAGAACTGAGTGCCATCAACCAGATAATCTTCGGCCAAAGGATCGAGGGTCAGCTCGGCGGTGGCGCTGTTCAGATCCGGATCGACCTTCAGGGCTTTCAGGTTGCCGACCTGAATGCCTTTGTACATTACTGGCGTACGACCGGCCTGCAGGCCTTCGAAGTCGCTGAGTTTGACCTTCACGCGGATACCCGCTGCCGCCGCATCAAAGTCTTCGTAGAGACGGAACGGCAAGCTTGGATCGGTCGGCGGGCTGTCCTTACGGTTCTCGGGTGTGGCGAAGGCGATACCGCCGGCGACGATACTGGCCAGCGATTCGCTGCGCACTTTCACCCCGGACAGGTTAGCGTCGATGCTGATGCCACTGGCATTCCAGAAACGTGTGTGTTTGCGCACCAGTTTGGCGTAGGTCGGCTCGATGAAGACCTTGAGTTCAACAGTGCTCTGGTCTTCCGACAGCAGATAGCTTTTAACCTGACCCACCTGAATCTGTTTGTAGAACACCGGGCTTCCGCGATTCAGCGAGCCGAGGCGGTCAGCCTTGATGGTCAGGTGCAGGCCGGGCTTGGCGTCAGACAGCGGAGGCTCTTCGGCCAGCGCCTTGAACTTGCGCGTCGGCTCGCCTTCGCCCGGACTGATAGCGACGTAATTACCCGACACCAGGGTTTCCAGGCCGGTAATGCCGGCCAGGGTCACGCTCGGCTTGACCAACCAGAACCGCGTGCTGGTTTTCAGGTACTGTTCGACGTCCTTGTTCATTTCGACGGTGGCAATCACGCCTTTGGAGTTGCCTTCATCGTCGAGCTTGAGCGTCTTGACCTTGCCGACCGGCATGCCTTTGTAGACCACTTCAGTCTTGTTGGCCTGGATGCCTTCGCCGCTTTCAAAGCGAACCTGGATTTCGATACCGGTTTCGGAGTAGGCACGCCAGCCAAGCCAGCCGCCGATGATCAGCGCGATCAGAGGCAGCACCCAGATGGCAGACCAGTTAGAGGCCGGTCGGGTTTTCGCTACAGGCAAATCAGTCATGGTCGTCATCCGACTCCGTGTTATCCCAAATCAGCCGGGGATCAAAAGTTACTGCGGCAAGCATCGTCAGAATCACCACAGTGGCGAAGGCGATGGCACCAAGATTGGCTTCGACACTGGCGAGTCGGCCGAAGTTGACGACCGCCACCAGAATGGCGATCACAAAAATATCGAGCATCGACCAGCGACCGATGAATTCGATAAAGCGGTACATCCAGATGCGCTGACGCGCGGATAGCGGCTGACGTCGCTGCACCGAAAACAGCAGCAGCGCAATGCCGACCAGTTTGAAGGTCGGCACCAGAATGCTGGCAATGAACACCACTGCTGCAATCGGAATCATGCCGTGCTGCACCAACTGGATCACCCCGGACATGATCGTGCTTGGATCGCCCTGCCCCAGAGAACTGACCGTCATGATCGGCAGGACATTGGCCGGGATGTAAATGATCGCAGCGGTGATCAGCAGCGCCCAGGTTCGGGTCAGGCTATTCGGACGCCGGGCGTGTACCAGCGCACCGCAACGGGTGCACGTCTGCTGATCGAGGTCGGCTTCCTGCTTGTTCAGTTCGTGGCACTCGGTGCACACCAGAATGCCTGCATCAATCGCCCGCATGGGCATCCTCTCCTGATAACGCCTGCCAGATCTGATGCGGTGACATCACCACTTCCAGCCAGACCTGCACGAGCAACAAACCGATGAAACACGCCAAGCCGAGGCCGACCGTGATTGCTGCCATATCTGCCAGCTTGACGATCGCCACCAGCACGCCCATGAGGTAGACCTCGAGCATTCCCCAGTCTCTGAGGTGGTGGTAAATGCGGTAAAGCAGCAAGCCGTAACTGCGACCGACATTGAATTGGATCGTCAGTAAAACGAATAACTGGCACAGCAGCTTCAGCAGCGGTATGGCCATGCTGCACAGGAAAACGACAATCGAAACGCCCTGCATGTCGGTGTTGAACAGGCCCACAACACCGCTCCAAACGGTGTCTTGCGAGGTTTGGCCGAGAATATTGAGCTGCATGATGGGTAAAAAGTTTGCCGGGATATACAACAGCAGCGCAGCGATCACCAAGGCAAGGCTGCGCTGCACCACGTTATGGCGGTGGGCGTACAATTCGTAACCACAACGCGGACAGACGGCCTTCTCGCCGTGAGCGAGTTGAGGCTTGCGCATCAGCAGGTCGCACTCATGACAGGCTACCAGGTCTTCCAGCGGTAATTCTGACAGCCCGGGGGCGTCAACCGACTCTGACATACAGGCTCTGGCTCCAAAAAAGGTGGGGCTATTCTAGTGCTGTGATTGGAAAATAACTGTGCAAATTTGTTCGCTAGTGCGCGCAAACTTTCTCGCAGGCAAAACAAAACCCCAACTGCTTTCGCAATTGGGGTTTCGGAATTTAATCTTGACGATGACCTACTCTCACATGGGGAAACCCCACACT
>NZ_JBUDGD010000033.1:0-61839 GCF_055484735.1 Pseudomonas sp. 15C
TGAAACTCGCGCGCTTGTATGGCTGGCGCAAGGGTGTCGAACAGCCGCTGGTGGTGGTCATGGCCAACGCGTTTCATGGCCGCACGCTCGGCACTTTGTCGGCCAGCGATGGCCCGGCGGTGCGCCTGGGCTTCAACGAATTGCCGGGGGATTTTGTCAAAGTGCCGTTCGGCGATCTCGCCGCGCTGGAGCAGGTGCAGCGTAAACACGGCGGGCGCATCGTGGCGATTCTGGTCGAGCCGATTCAGGGCGAGAGCGGCGTGCAGGTCGCGCCGCCCGGTTACCTCAAAGCCCTGCGCGATCAGTGCAATCGCCACGCGTGGCTGCTGATGCTCGATGAAATCCAGACCGGCATGGGCCGCACCGGGCAGTGGTTCGCCTTTCAACACGAAGGCATCGTTCCCGACGTCATGACCCTGGCCAAAGGCCTCGGCAATGGCGTGCCGATCGGCGCATGCCTGGCACGCGGCCGCGCGGCCGACCTGTTCACCCCCGGCAGCCACGGCAGCACCTTCGGCGGCAACCCACTGGCCTGCCGGGTCGCCTGCACCGTGCTGGATATCATCGAAGAACAAGGTTTGCTGGAAAATGCGCGGGTACAAGGCGAGCGCCTGTTGACCCGGTTACGCGCAGAGCTTGCCGACAACCCCAATGTGCTGGCGATTCGCGGACAGGGACTGATGATCGGCATCGAGCTGAAACAACCGGTGCGCGACCTGACCCTGATTGCGGCACGGGATCATGGCTTGTTGATCAACGTCACCCGCGGCAAGACGATACGGCTGCTGCCACCGTTGACGATTGATGAGCGGGAGGTGGGGATGATTGTCAGAGGGGTTGGGCGAGCACTGGCCTCCATCCAATCTTCGTAATCACGGCATCGCAACAGCTGGAGCACTTACTGCTTCGGCTGTTTTCATCATTGCGCAGTAATCTGCCAAGGAAATCATTACCACAGGATCGGCACTTCGCCTGATAACGAGCAGGGGAGTGCGGTCGTTGATGACCTGATCCATGGATTTTGCAAGGCACGCTCGGACTTTGCTGTAGGGGATGGTTTGCATGAGACAGACCTTTGGTGGGTAGAGCACAATTCGGCAGGATTCAATTGTGCCCAGTATCACCCAGGTATTCCGGAGACGTTTCCGAGAGATTTGTAATCCTGATCGCCAGTACTTGTCAGCAACTGAGCTGCTGTCAAATGGAACCTCACCGGTCATCCCTTAATCCGGCTCATCCCCCAACTCTGGCGCCAACATCCGCGTCTTCACCGCCCCATTCGAATTGTGCTGAACAATCTCGCTCGGCTGCCCCTGTTCATTGAAAAACACCTGTCCAATCCCCGCCGAATTCCACAACCGTTCCCCGGCCTCGGCATGTTCGGGCGTGTACGGCACGATGCGCATCTGCCGGCGTTTGGTAAACCAGTTCAACGGTGAGCGTGGCGAGTAGAGCCAGCGGTTGAGGCGGTCGAACCATTCCAGCAGGGTCGGTGGGAATTCGTTTTTGATGCCGCTGCTGGTGATCTGCCAGATACGCGGGCCGGCCTTGCGATGGCGGATCAACACTTCGTAGACGAACGAATAATGCACGTCACCCGACAGCACCACGTAGTTACCCGGTGTGCGCGAGTGGCGGAAAATGTTCAGGATCACTTGCGCGGCGCCGCGATGGGCCATCCAGTTTTCCGCATCGACCAGCAGTGGATAACCGCACCAGCTGAAGACCTTTTGCACGGTCTCGATCAACTTCACACCAAAGATCGGTGCCGGGGAAACGATGATCGCCGACGGGTGATCGAGCAGTTCCTGCTGCAGTTCGCTGAGCGCTTCCCAATCGAGCAAACCCGAAGGTTGCTTGAGCGCCATTTCACTGCGCCAGCGCCGCGTGCGCGTGTCGATCACCACCAGCGCCGGACTGCTTGGCAGAACGAAGTGCCACTGCTGAAAACGCAGCAACTGATCGATCAAATCATCCTGCACTGGTTGGTCCAGATAACCGTCATCGCCGCTGGCGCTCAGCTGTCGGGTCTTGGCCAACACTTCCTTGAACGCATCGGGATTGTTGCCCCAGCCCTGGCACAACAGATAAGCGATCAGCGCGTTGCCGATGATGCGCTTGGAGAACGGATGGCCGTAGGCGGTTTCCTCCCACTGCGCGGACAGGTTCCAGTCATCGGTGATGTCGTGATCGTCGAAAATCATCAGGCTCGGCAGGTGCGCCAGTGCCCTAGCGACGTTACCCAAGCCGGTCTTGAAGGCATCGATGCGCGTCTGTTCGAGGCGGTATCGCTTCAGCCGCGGCGGCGTCAGCGTCGGTGCCTGCGGGTTGATCAACGCCCACGGTGTCGGCGACCACACCAGCAGGTACATCGCCATGACTTCGGCGAAGGTCACCAGATGATTGTCGGCGCTGCTGCTGGTGAAAATCGGCTTACGCGCACCGCCGAAAAATCGCTCGCGCAACGTCTCGTTGCTTTCCAGCGCCGGTAACAAATCCGCGCGGTGATAGTAGCTGGCCGGGTGTTCATAGAGCTTGGCACTGTCGCTGACCACCGCGCCTTCGAGGTGTTCGTCGAACAGGCCGAGCCGTTCGATCAACGCATGAATCGCCCGCAGCATCGGCCCGGCGACGTCGTCGGCGTAGACCTGATCGCCGCTCATCATCAGCAGCGCCGGACGTTGTTGCGGATCGGTTTCCTCGGCCAGCAACTGATCAACGCAAAGCAGACCATCGCTTGCCGGGTGATGCGGCTTGCGGCAGGAACCATGTAGCAACTGATCGATCCGCGCGCGCAGGACGAAGTTCGGACTCGTCGCCTCGCCATACAGCAGATGCGGCGCCCAGTCGGCAACACCCGCGGCGTTATCAATCAGCAGGTCATAGTCGATACGCGTATCGCAGGGCAGGGCGCTGTCGAGCGCAACATCAATGAGGTGAACAAACGCATGACGGCCTACGGGAATAACCATGCATTTCCCGGCATCGAGAGGAATGTCTCCTACACCTTGCAGGCGCAAGGTCAGCGCCAGTTCGCGGCTACCAACCAGCCACATGACCAGCCGCGTTGGCTGCAGACGGCGCAACAGCGGGCCGGCCAGAACCGGCGGTAGCAAAGAGGTATCGGTCAGGTGTCGAGACATCGAAGGGCAAAGCTCAAGGCGTACAGGCTGGCGATGATAACGCAGCCGGCGCCTTGAGCGCTTAAGCGAGGCTTAAGAGTCGGCCTTCTTCAATTTCAGGTCGAGCAATTGCCAGTCGGAGTAACCTGCAGCGTCGGCCGGCAACTGTTTGATCGAGCAATCGAATTGGTAGAGAACGTCGTCGCCAAGCATATTGCGGGCGGTGACGGTATTGGTGATGGTGTAGGTCTGATCCTTGAACAATCGGCTATCGGTTTTGGCTTGTGGAGTGATCATCGCCGCTGCCGGAAAACGCATGGCTCTTTGTACGAACGGAACGCACATGACCGCTGCCAGTACTGACTTGTCAGCGTCAGGCTGCGTTCCCATCATTCGGCGCAGGGTGACAACGTTCGCGCCCACAACGTCTTCAAGTTTCTTCTCCGATATCGTCGTCGTTGCCATGCGCTGGCTATAGAACGGCATGAGCGGAGACTCCGGCGGCGAAGGCTCATTTTGCGGTGTGCTGGCAACGTAGGTTGGGAGGTTGCTGGTGACCGGGGTGGATGCAGGCGTGGGTACAGGTGCTGGCGCAGGTGCCGGCGCAGGCTCCTTTACCGTAACGGTCGCAGGCTCGGCTTCAGGCATCACCGCAGCGGGGTCGACTGTCTGGGCAGCGGTTTCTTCGACTGCCTGCTTGGGCTCGTGTGCCATCGGGAACAGTGAAAGGCTGATGGACAACACCACCAGGCCGACGATCAAACCGCCTGCCAAACCGACCATATTGCCGAAAAACAGATTCCAGCTGCCGCGGTTCTTCACCACCCAGCGCCACATGAAACCCCACACCGCAACAAATGCCAGCAAGCGCAAAAAATCCATTCGATCCTTTCCTTAACCCTTCAAAAAGCCAAGATCAACGCACTCCCGTGGTGAGCGCTGACGATGGGCGGCACGATAGCAAAACCCACGCGTAACGCCAGCGGTGAGTGCGCTGCTCAGCGAAAGTTGACTGCAATAATCGTTAATGTCGTCACGCCAGCGGCCAATGCACAGAGGCCAGCCACTATGTGGCGTACTAGCGGATGCGCTGGCCGTGGTCGACTGGCCAGCCACATCCAGACACCCGCCAGCGCGCCTGCTGTGGTGGTCACAGCCATTACGCTTCCTTTGAAGTGTGTCGACGAAGCTGCATCTGACGGGAAGAGGCTTGAGACGATGATCGAAACGGTCATCGCGACCACAAAACCACCGGCAGCGCCTGCCAGGTTGGCCTGAATCAGATTCCAGTTTCCGCGCTCGGTCGCGATCCAGACCCACACCACAGTCCAAATGAACAGGTAAAGCAAAGCCAGCATGCTGCGTGTCCTTAGAAAATCGATACCGTCGAGGCGCTCGAAACCTCGCCGTCGGCAGTGGACGGCAAGATAGCAAAATAGTAGCTTCGCGCCACTTTCTTCGTCTGCGTAACGGCGGGGCGATCGACATTCGAGTCGTCAAAGTGCGTAAGTAATCCGCAGGATTTTTCTTCAACCAGAGGATGGACAGATGATCGACTTCAATAACAAAGGCTTCTTCAAACTCAAACAGAACGACGAGTATGCCGAGCGCGTCACCGCACTGTTGCTGGAAGGCGAGCAAGTCATCGACGCTTACAAAGCCATGCGCGACGGCGTGGTCTTCACCAACAAGCGCATCATCGCTGTCAACGTCCAGGGCATCACCGGCAGCAAAAAGGATTTCACCTCGCTGCCCTACAAGAACATCGTCGCCTACTCCGTGGAAACATCGGGCACGTTCGATCTGGATTCGGAACTGGAGATCTACTTTTCGTCACTAGGGAAAGTGAAATTCGAATTCACCGGCAAGACGTCGATGGTGGAAATTTCGAAGTACATTTCCAGCTATCTGCTCTAAGCGATGCGCGCGCGGCATTCAAAGAATGTCGCGCAAATATCCCTTGATCGCGAGCAGCGGCTGATCCAACTGCTCCAGCGACTGCGCCCGACTCAACTGCGCCGACAACTTGCTCAACTCCCGCCCCAACGGCTTTTCAACCCCGCCCAACGCATCCATCGCCAGGCTCAGGCATTCATTCATCTTGAACTGAATCGCCTGCACATCGCCGCGCTTGACCAACAGCTCGAAAATGTCCTTCTGGTAATCGCCCATGACCATGTCATCGCGCAGAATCGGGCTCAGGCCTTCCTCCTCGTAGGCGAGTTTGAGGGAGAAGAGGGCGATGGTTTCCAGTGAGGTTTCCATGGGGTCGACCTTTTGAGTATCTCGTCGGCAGGCGAGCGGCACTTTCCGCCAGACGAAAAAAAAGGCCTTGCAAAGCAAGACCTTTCTTAATTTTGGTGCCCCGAGGGAGACTCGAACTCCCACTCCTTTCGAAAACGGATTTTGAATCCGCCGCGTCTACCAATTCCGCCATCAGGGCTCAATGGCGGCGAAGTATAGAGAGGTCATTACCGTTGGTCAATCACGTTTCATGGTCAATTTTTGATATTTCCGCTAGACTTTCCGGCCCTGCTAGACGAACCCCATCATGCGCGTTGCTGACTTTACTTTCGAGCTTCCTGATTCGCTGATCGCCCGCCATCCTTTGGCCGAGCGTCGCGGTAGTCGCCTGCTGACCCTCGATGGGCCGAGCGGCGCCCTGGCACACCGTCAATTCACTGATTTGCTTGAGCATTTGCGCCCGGGCGATTTGATGGTGTTCAACAATACCCGGGTGATTCCGGCGCGGCTGTTCGGGCAGAAAGCGTCCGGCGGCAAGCTGGAAATTCTGGTTGAGCGCGTGCTCGACAGCCACCGCGTGCTGGCGCATGTGCGCTCGAGCAAGTCGCCGAAGCCGGGGTCGAAGATCCTTATCGACGGCGGTGGCGAAGCCGAGATGCTGGCGCGTCATGATGCGTTGTTCGAGCTGGGCTTCGCTGAAGAAGTGCTGCCGCTGCTCGACCGTGTCGGGCACATGCCGTTGCCTCCTTATATAGACCGCCCGGATGAGGGCTCGGATCGCGAGCGTTATCAGACCGTGTACGCCGAGCGCCTGGGCGCGGTGGCGGCGCCGACGGCGGGGCTGCATTTCGATCAGCCGTTGCTGGAGGCGATTGCGGCCAAGGGCGTCGAGACTGCGTTCGTCACGCTGCACGTCGGCGCGGGAACGTTCCAGCCGGTGCGCGTCGACAAGATCGAAGATCACCACATGCACACCGAGTGGCTGGAAGTCGGCCAGGACGTGGTCGATGCCGTAGCGGCGTGTCGTGCGCGCGGTGGTCGGGTGGTGGCGGTCGGCACGACCAGTGTGCGTTCGCTGGAGAGTGCGGCGCGTGATGGTGTACTCAAGCCGTTCAGTGGCGACACCGACATCTTTATCTACCCGGGCCGACCGTTTCATGTGGTCGATGCTCTGGTGACCAATTTCCATTTGCCGGAATCGACGCTGTTGATGCTGGTTTCGGCGTTTGCCGGTTACCCGGAAACCATGGCCGCCTACAAAGCCGCGGTCGACAACGGTTACCGCTTTTTCAGCTACGGTGATGCGATGTTCATCACCCGCAATCCCGCTCCAACTGCCCCTGAACAATCAGGCCCAGAGGAAACAGAATGAGTCGCGAATGTCGAATGTCCTTTGAGCTGCTGGCCACCGATGGCAAGGCTCGCCGTGGTCGCCTGACCTTCCCCCGTGGCACCGTCGAAACCCCGGCGTTCATGCCGGTCGGCACCTACGGCACGGTCAAGGGCATGTTGCCGCGTGACATCGTCGCCACGGGCGCGGAGATCATTCTGGGCAACACTTTCCACCTGTGGCTGCGTCCCGGCACGCAGGTGATCAAGGAGCACGGCGACCTGCATGATTTCATGCAGTGGAAAGGCCCGATCCTGACTGACTCCGGCGGCTTCCAGGTGTTCAGCCTTGGCGCGATGCGCAAGATCAAGGAGGAGGGCGTGACCTTCGCCTCGCCGGTCGATGGCGCGAAAGTGTTCATGGGCCCGGAAGAATCGATGCAGGTGCAGCGCGATCTCGGCTCCGACATCGTGATGATCTTCGACGAATGCACGCCGTACCCGGCCGACGAAGACGTTGCGCGCGTATCGATGGAGCTGTCGTTGCGCTGGGCCCAGCGTTCGAAGAATGCGCATGGCGACAACACCGCAGCGCTGTTCGGCATCGTCCAGGGCGGCATGCATGAAAACCTGCGCATGCGCTCGCTCGAAGGCCTCGACAAGATCGGCTTCGACGGCCTCGCTATCGGCGGCCTGTCGGTGGGTGAACCGAAGCACGAAATGATCAAGGTGCTCGATTACCTGCCGGGCCAGATGCCCGCTGACAAACCTCGTTACCTTATGGGCGTTGGCAAACCGGAAGATCTGGTTGAGGGTGTGCGCCGCGGTGTGGACATGTTCGATTGCGTGATGCCAACCCGTAATGCCCGCAATGGGCATCTGTTCATTGATACTGGCGTGCTGAAGATCCGTAACGCGTTCCATCGCCATGATGAATCGCCGCTGGATCCGACCTGCGATTGCTATACCTGCCAGAACTTCTCGCGCGCTTATCTGCATCACCTGGACAAGTGCGGCGAAATGCTCGGCAGCATGCTCAATACCATCCATAACTTGCGCCATTATCAGGTGCTGATGGCTGGTTTGCGCGAGGCTATTCAACAGGGTACATTGGCCGCCTTTGTCGATGCCTTCTACGCCAAACGCGGGCTTCCCGTTCCGCCTTTGGACTGAGTTTTCTGACCCCAAGATTCAACATTTGCAACTGGAGTGCTAAATGAGCTTTTTTATCTCTAACGCCATGGCTGACGCAGCTGCACCGGCTGCTGCAAGCCCAATGGGCGGCGGCTTCGAGTGGATTTTCCTGGTCGGCTTCCTGGTCATCTTCTACCTGATGATCTGGCGTCCACAGGCCAAGCGCGCCAAAGAGCAGAAGAACCTGCTGAGCAGCCTGCAGAAAGGCGACGAAGTCGTGACCACTGGCGGCATCGCCGGCAAGATCACCAAGGTTGCCGATGACTTCGTGGTTCTGGAAGTCTCCGACACCGTTGAAATGAAGTTCCAGAAAGGCGCCATCGCCGCCACGCTGCCAAAAGGCACGCTGAAAGCGATCTAAGAGCAACAACTTCTACTCAATCGACGGGGCGCGCAAGGCGCCCCGCGTTCATAACGGGCGGCGTGATGCTGAACAAATACCCTCTGTGGAAATACATTCTGATCCTGGCGGTGCTGGCGATCGGTCTGATTTATTCCGCTCCCAATCTTTACCCCGATGACCCGGCCATTCAGATCAGCGGCGCCAGCACGGCCCTGCAGGTCAATCAGGCCGATCTGGATCGCGTCGGCACTGCGTTGAAAGAATCCGGC
The DNA here is from genome assembly GCF_055484735.1 of Pseudomonas sp. 15C. NCBI lineage: Bacteria > Pseudomonadati > Pseudomonadota > Gammaproteobacteria > Pseudomonadales > Pseudomonadaceae > Pseudomonas > Pseudomonas sp. 15C. Next base: position 8,502 of record NZ_JBUDGD010000033.1, read on the forward strand.
ATCAACGTCAAGGCAGCCACGCTGACCTCGGGCGGCAAGGGCGGTCTGATCCGTCTGGCCAAGGCTGAAGATCAGCTGCCGGCCAAGGACGTTGTGCGCAAGGCATTGGGTGATGACTACGTCGTTGCGCTGAACCTGGCACAGACCACTCCGCAATGGCTGCGCAATCTGGGCGCGCACCCGATGAAGCTGGGTCTGGACTTGTCCGGTGGTGTGCACTTCCTGCTTGAAGTGGACATGGACAAAGCCCTCGATGCACGCCTGAAAGTCTACGAAGGCGACGTCAAGAGCCTGCTGCGCAAAGAAAAGCTGCGTTATCGCAGCCTGCCGCAACTGGGCGGTGCCATTCAGCTGGGCTTCGCTGACGAAGACAGCCGCGAACAGGCTCGCAGCCTGATCCGCAAGAACTTCAACGATTTCGACATTGTTCCGGCCGACCTCAACGGTCAACCGGTGCTGCGTCTGGCGATGACCCCGGCCAAGCTGGCGGAAATCCGTGAATACTCCATCAAGCAGAACCTGACCACGGTACGTAACCGCGTCAACGAGCTGGGTGTTGCCGAACCGATCGTTCAGCGTCAGGGTGCCAACCGCATCGTGGTTGAACTGCCGGGCGTGCAGGACACTGCCGAAGCCAAGCGTATTCTCGGCAAGACGGCCAACCTTGAGTTCCGTCTGGCCGCCGAGCCGGGCGCTTCGAAAGCCACTTCCGAGTCGTTCGAATTCCGTGAAGGCAATCGTCCGCCAGCGCAGATCGAGCGTGGTCTGATCATCACTGGTGACCAGGTCACCGACGCCAAGGCCGGTTTCGGCGAGCACGGCACGCCGGAAGTGAACATCCGTCTGGATGGTCACGGTGGCGAGCTGATGAGTCGCGCGACCCGTTCCAACGTGGGTCGCAGCATGGCGGTGATCTTCATCGAGCAGCGCCCGGTGACGACTTACACCAAGCAGGTCGTCAACGGCGTCGAGAAAGACGTGCCGGTGCAGACCTTCAAGGAAGAGAAGAAGATCATCAGCCTGGCGACCATTCAGTCGCCGCTGGGTGCGCAGTTCCGTATCACCGGCCTGAACGGCCAGGGCGAATCGTCCGAACTGGCCCTGCTGCTGCGTGCCGGTGGTCTGGCGGCGCCGATGTACTTCGCTGAAGAGCGCACAATCGGTCCGAGCCTGGGTGCTGACAACATCACCAAAGGTATCGACGCGTCGCTGTGGGGCATGCTGTTCGTGTCGCTGTTCATCATCGCCATCTACCGCTTCTTCGGCGTTATCGCCACTGTCGCGCTGGCGGTGAACATGGTGCTGTTGCTGGCGCTGATGTCGCTGCTGGGTGCCACGCTGACCCTGCCGGGCATCGCCGGTATTGTGCTGACCATGGGTATGGCGGTCGACGCCAACGTGCTGATCTTCTCGCGGATCCGTGAAGAGATCGCCGCCGGCATGACCGTGCAGCGTGCAATCAACGAAGGCTTCGGCCGGGCATTCACCGCGATTCTCGACGCCAACCTGACCACCTTGCTGGTCGGCGGCATTCTCTTCGCCATGGGCACCGGCCCGGTGAAGGGCTTCGCAGTGACCATGTCCCTCGGGATCTTTACCTCGATGTTCACGGCCATCATGGTGACCCGCGCAATGGTCAACCTGATCTTTGGCGGACGTGACTTCAAGAAGTTGTGGATTTAAGGGGCTGCCATGTTACGTACAATCAACTTCATGGGCGTTCGCAACTTCGCGTTCGGCGTCACGGTTTTTCTGACCCTGCTGGCGGTATTCAGCGTTGTCACCAAAGGCATGAACTGGGGCCTGGACTTCACCGGCGGTACGCTCATCGAGCTGACCTACGAGCGTCCGGCCGATGTCACCAAGGTCCGCGAGCAGTTGGCGACCTCGGGTTACCACGAAGCCGTCGTGCAGAACTTCGGTGCCACCACTGACCTGCTGGTGCGCATGCCGGGTGAAGACCCGCAGCTCGGTCATCAGGTCGCGGAAGCGCTGCAGAAGGTCGGCGGCGACAACCCGGCGACGGTCAAGCGTGTCGAGTTCGTCGGCCCGCAGGTCGGTGAAGAGTTGCGCGACCAGGGCGGCCTCGGCATGCTCCTGGCGCTCGGTGGCATCCTGATCTACCTGGCTTTCCGCTTTCAGTGGAAATTCGCGGTCGGCGCCATCGTGTCGCTGATCCACGACGTGATCGTGACTATCGGTATCCTGTCGTTCTTCCAGATCACCTTCGACCTGACGGTGCTGGCGGCGGTACTGGCGATCATCGGTTACTCGCTGAACGACACCATCGTCGTGTTCGACCGGGTGCGCGAGAACTTCCGTGTCCTGCGCAAGGCGTCGCTGATCGAGAACATCAACATCTCGACCACCCAGACCCTGCTGCGCACCATGGCGACGTCGATCTCGACATTGCTGGCGATCGCGGCGCTGCTGTTCTTTGGCGGCGACAACCTGTTCGGCTTCTCCATTGCGCTGTTCATCGGCGTGCTGGCAGGTACGTACTCGTCGATCTACATCGCCAACGTCGTGCTGATCTGGCTGAACCTGACTACAGAGGATCTGATTCCTCCGGCCAACACCGAGCAGGAAGTCGACGACCGTCCATAACGGCCCTCGAAACTCCGGCTGTCAGGCCACGAAAGGCGCGAGTTGAACTCGCGCCTTTTTTTGTGCTCCAAGGCTGGGAGAAGCGCGGGCGCGTCCCGCATGTGATGGTCAGGAGGTTCATGTGAACAAGTCGTTGCTGGTTGGTGCGGTATTGGGTGCTGTCGGTGTTACAGCCGGGGGTGCTGTTGCCACCTACAGCCTGGTTAAAAGCGGCCCTGAGTATGCGCAAGTGCTAGCCGTTGAGCCGGTCAAGACACAGATCAAGACTCCACGTGAAGTTTGCAAGGATGTAACGGTGACCCGTCAGGCGCCGGTGAAAGATCAACACCAGATCGCCGGGACCGTGGTTGGCGCGCTGGCCGGTGGTTTGCTGGGTAACCAGATTGGCGGCGGCACCGGCAAGAAGATTGCCACGGTAGCCGGTGCGGTCGGTGGCGGTTATGCGGGCAACAAGGTGCAGGAGGGCATGCAGGAGCGTGATACCTACACCACCACGCAAACCCGCTGCAACACGGTCAATGACATCAGCGACAAGGTCGTCGGTTACGACGTGCGTTACTCGCTCGATGGCAAGGAAGGCAAAGTGCGGATGGACCGCGATCCGGGCAACCAGATTCCGGTCGACAAGGAAGGCAAGCTGATCCTGTCGCAGAACGAGCCGGGTCAGTAAGGTTTCACTGGTTTGAAAAGAAGCACCCTGCGGGGTGCTTTTTTTGTGCCTGCAATTCCACCGGCACAACAATCCCTTGTAGGAGTGAGCCTGCTCGCGATAGCTATTTATCATTCAAGATAGGTGGTGGCTGAAACACCGCTATCGCGAGCAGGCTCACTCCTGCATTGGATTTGTGGGGTGTCAGGACGCAAATTGCGGGCATAAAAAAAGCACCCGAAGGGTGCTTTTCTGATTCGTCCGAAGCTTAGCGCTTCAGCGAAGCCGGCAGGTGCGGCTGGATCGCCGTCAGCACTGCCTTGAAACATTTGGTGTTGCCGGCAACGATGTGGCCTTTTTCAAGGAAGTCGTGACCGCCGGTGAAATCGCTCACCAGGCCGCCGGCTTCTTGAATCAGCAGGGCGCCTGCCGCCATGTCCCACTCGGACAGACCCGACTCCCAGAATGCATCGAAACGACCGGCAGCGACGTAAGCCAGGTCCAGGCTCGCTGCGCCAGCGCGGCGGATGCCGGCGGTCTGGCCTACCAGGGAGCGGAACATGCCCAGGTAGTTGTCGAGGTTGTCCATCTGATCGTTACGGAACGGGAAACCGGTACCCAGCAGGGCGCCGTCAAGGCTGGTGCGGCCGCTGACGCGCAGGCGACGACCGTTCAGTTGTGCGCCGCGACCACGACTGGCGGTGAATTCTTCCTGGCGCACCGGGTCCAGAACCACAGCGTGTTCCAGGCGACCACGGTATTTGCAGGCGATGCTGACTGCGAAGTGCGGAATGCCACGCAGGAAGTTGGTGGTGCCGTCCAGTGGATCGATGATCCACAGGTACTCTTCGCCTTCGATGCCGGTGCCGGCGTGCAGGCCGGTCTCTTCACCCCGGATCGAGTGATTCGGGTAAGCCTTGCGCAGGGCATCGATGATTTTCTGTTCAGCGGCGCGATCGACCTCGGATACGTAATCCTTGGCGTCTTTTTCGTCGACCTTGATGGTATCCAGGCGCTCGATGGAGCGGAAGATCAGTTCACTGGCGCTGCGGGCGGCGCGCAGCGCGATATTCAGCATGGGCTGCATGGATGTGTCACCTAAGGTTGTTAAAGAAAGCCGCGCATTCTATCAGAACTTTTCTTCAGGTGAAGGACGCTGTTCGCTTTCATAGCTTAACGGTAGGCTGTTCTGTAAGATTTGCCCCCCTTTCCAATGTCCGAGAGCGCCTCCCTTGCTGCAGAACATTCGTGTCGTCCTGGTCAATACCAGCCACCCCGGAAACATCGGCGGGGCCGCGCGCGCCATGAAAAACATGGGTCTGTCGCGTCTGGTGCTGGTCGAGCCACGCCAGTTTCCGCACCACGAAGCCGATGCCCGAGCATCCGGTGCCGGAGACATCCTTGAAAACGCGCAAGTCGTCGCCACTTTGGAAGACGCGCTGGTCGGCTGCAATCTGGTCCTAGGTACCAGTGCGCGGGATCGGCGTATTCCCTGGCCGCTGCTCGATCCGCGTGAATGCGGAACCAAAGTCATCGAAGAAGCCGGGCAGGGCGCCGAAATCGCTTTGGTGTTCGGGCGTGAAGATTCCGGGCTGACCAACGAAGAGCTGCAGCGATGTCACTTTCACGTGCACATCCCTTCCGACCCGACGTTCAGTTCGCTGAACCTGGGGGCGGCGGTGCAGGTGTTGAGTTATGAAGTGCGCATGGCCTGGCTGGCCTCGCAGGGGCAGCCGAGCAAGGTCGAGAAAGAAGAAGTGGCTTCGGTAAAAAGTGCCGAACTGGCGACCATGGATGAGCTGGAGCGCTTTTATGAGCATCTGGAGCAGACATTGGTCGCGATCGAATTTCTCGACCCGGAAAAGCCCCGGCACTTGATGGCGCGCCTGCGCCGGTTGTACGGACGCAGCTCGGTCAGCCGGGCGGAAATGAATATTTTGCGGGGCATTCTCACGGAAACCCAGAAAGCGGCCCGTGGTGAGCTTCTTAAGCGGAAGGACTGAATGATGTTTGAGCGTTTGCGTGAAGATATCCAGAGCGTATTCCATCGAGACCCGGCGGCGCGTAACGCTTTTGAAGTCCTGACCTGCTACCCCGGCATGCATGCGATCTGGATTCATCGCCTGGCTGGCATGCTCTGGCGCAACGATCTGAAGTGGCTGGCGCGGCTGGTGTCGAACTTCGGCCGCTGGCTGACCGGCATCGAGATTCATCCGGGCGCCAAGGTCGGCCGTCGGTTCTTCATCGACCACGGCATGGGCATCGTTATCGGTGAGACCGCCGAGATCGGCGACGACGTGACCATTTATCAGGGCGTGACCCTTGGCGGCACCAGTTGGAACAAGGGCAAGCGCCATCCGACGCTGGGCGACGGTGTGGTGGTGGGTGCAGGCGCGAAGGTGCTCGGTCCGTTCACGGTTGGTGCCGGTGCCAAGGTCGGTTCCAACGCGGTGGTGACCAAGGAAGTGCCGCCGGGCGCCACCGTGGTGGGGATTCCCGGGCGCATCATCGTCAAGTCCGATGAAGAGCAGGACGCCAAGCGCAAGGCCATGGCCGAAAAAATCGGTTTCGATGCCTATGGCGTCAGCGAAGACATGCCCGACCCAGTGGCGCGCGCCATCGGCCAGTTACTCGATCACCTGCAAGCGGTCGACGGACGACTGGAAGGCATGTGCGGCGCGTTGAAGGATCTGGGCAGCAATTACTGTGCGAAAGATCTGCCTGAGCTGCGTGAAGAAGACTTTGCCTGTGTGAAGGGCAAAGATCAGAGTCAAGTCAGTTAAATCGCGGTGCTGCTATCGCGAGCAGGCTCACTACTACATTTGAAATGCGTTCCCCTGCAGGAGTGAGCCCGCTCGCGATGAACGATTACACGGTTGCGCTGGCTGTACGTCACAGGCCTTTGCTATAGTGCGCGCGCTCTTTTGCGGGTAAACCCGACTAAAGCACTAGGTCTTATAGTTGACTTAAATGCTCGGGAATTGCATACTCCCGCCCATTCTGAACTCCGTGGTAACTGTCCATGCGACTGACTACAAAAGGCCGATACGCCGTGACCGCCATGCTTGACCTGGCGTTGCACGCGCAGCACGGGCCGGTGTCCCTGGCCGATATCTCCGAGCGCCAAGGCATCTCCCTGTCCTACCTCGAACAGCTGTTCGCCAAACTGCGTCGCAGCAACCTGGTTTCCAGTGTTCGCGGTCCGGGTGGTGGCTACCAGTTGTCCCGCGACATGCAGGGCATCCAGGTTGCCCAGGTGATCGATGCGGTGAACGAATCGGTCGACGCCACCAAGTGCCAGGGCCAGGGCGATTGCCATTCCGGCGACACCTGCCTGACCCACCATCTGTGGTGCGACCTGAGCCTGCAGATTCACGAATTTCTAAGTGGTATCAGCTTGGCTGATCTTGTGACTCGCCGTGAGGTGCAAGAAGTAGCCCAGCGTCAGGACCAGCGCCGTTGCAACAGCAAGGCGCCACGCCTGGACAAGATTGAAGCGTCCGCCGTCGAATGACCGCCAGAGAGCCAACGGCACGCCAGCCCTGATTTAGGAGATAGTCCATGAAATTGCCGATTTACCTTGATTACTCTGCGACCACCCCGGTTGATCCGCGTGTTGCGCAAAAAATGAGTGAATGCCTGCTGGTTGACGGAAACTTCGGCAACCCGGCGTCGCGCTCCCACGTATTTGGCTGGAAGGCTGAAGAGTCGGTCGAAAACGCCCGTCGTCAGGTGGCCGATCTGGTCAATGCCGATCCGCGCGAAATCGTCTGGACCTCCGGTGCCACCGAGTCCGACAACCTGGCAATCAAGGGTGCGGCACATTTCTACGCCTCCAAGGGCAAGCACCTGATCACCAGCAAAATCGAACACAAGGCCGTTCTCGACACCATGCGCCAACTGGAGCGCGAAGGTTTCGAAGTGACTTACCTTGAGCCGACCGAAGACGGTCTGATCACTCCGGCGATGATCGATGCGGCACTGCGCGAAGACACCATTCTGGTGTCGGTGATGCACGTGAACAATGAAATCGGTACTGTCAACGACATCGCTGCGATCGGCGAACTGCTGCGCTCCAAGGGTGTGCTGTTCCACGTCGACGCCGCTCAGTCCACTGGCAAGGTCGACATCGACCTGCAGAAACTGAAAGTCGACATGATGTCGTTCTCCGCCCACAAGACCTACGGCCCTAAAGGCATCGGCGCGCTGTACGTCAGCCGCAAGCCGCGTGTGCGCATCGAAGCGACCATGCACGGCGGCGGTCACGAGCGTGGCATGCGTTCCGGCACCCTGGCGACCCACCAGATCGTCGGCATGGGCGAGGCGTTCCGTGTGGCTAAAGAAGACATGGCCGCTGAAAATGTCCGTATCAAAGCCTTGAGCGACCGTTTCTACAAGCAGGTCGAGCATCTGGAAGAGCTGTACGTCAACGGCAGCCTGACCGCCCGCGTTCCGCACAACCTGAACCTGAGCTTCAACTACGTTGAAGGCGAGTCGCTGATCATGGCGCTCAAGGATCTGGCGGTATCGTCCGGTTCGGCGTGCACCTCGGCGTCGCTGGAGCCTTCGTACGTACTGCGCGCCCTGGGCCGCAACGACGAACTGGCACACAGCTCGATCCGCTTTACCTTCGGCCGTTTCACCACCGAAGAAGAAATCGACTACGCCGCGCAGAAAGTCTGCGAGGCCGTTACCAAGCTGCGCGCTTTGTCGCCGCTGTGGGACATGTACAAAGATGGCGTCGATATCTCGAAAATCGAGTGGGCGGCACACTAACCAAAGAAGCCGCCGGATACAGGTCCTGTAGCGACGCGGCGGTTCACGCAGCGCAGTTGCAGGGTCTCAAGAGCGGCCCTGATGAGTGAGGATTGAGAATCATGGCTTACAGCGAAAAGGTCATCGACCACTACGAAAACCCGCGCAACGTCGGCAAGATGAACGCGGAAGATCCTGATGTTGGCACCGGCATGGTCGGCGCTCCGGCGTGCGGCGACGTGATGCGTCTGCAAATCAAGGTCAACGACCAGGGCGTTATCGAAGACGCCAAGTTCAAGACCTACGGCTGCGGTTCGGCTATCGCTTCCAGCTCCCTCGCCACCGAGTGGATGAAGGGCAAGACCCTGGACGAAGCCGAAACCATCAAGAACACTCAGCTGGCCGAAGAACTGGCCCTGCCGCCAGTGAAAATCCACTGCTCGGTACTGGCTGAAGACGCTATCAAAGCGGCTGTTCGCGATTACAAGCAGAAGAAAGGCTTGATCTGATCCGCGTTACGGTAAGGAGTTTTCATGGCAATCCAGATGACAGAAGCGGCAGCTAAGCATGTGCAGCGCTCCCTTGCAGGGCGCGGCAAGGGCGAGGGTATCCGCCTGGGTGTTCGCACCACGGGCTGTTCCGGGCTCGCCTATGTACTGGAATTCGTCGACGAAGTCGGTGAAGACGATCAGGTTTTCGAAAGTCATGGTCAGAAAGTGATCATCGACCCGAAAAGCCTGACCTACCTGGACGGCACCGAGCTCGATTTCGTCAAGGAAGGGTTGAACGAAGGCTTCAAGTTCAACAACCCCAACGTACGCGGTGAATGTGGCTGCGGCGAAAGCTTCAACATCTGAGGCTTGTCGTGGGTATTCCTTGTCATTTCGCTTTATTCGAGCTGCAACCGAGCTTCCGCCTGGATCTTGAGCAGTTGGCCACGCGCTATCGCGAGCTGGCGCGCGGGGTTCACCCTGACCGCTTTGCCGACGCTTCCGAGCGCGAGCAGCGTTCGGCGCTCGAGCAGTCCGCGCGGCTCAACGACGCCTACCAGACGCTCAAGAGTCCGGCCCAGCGTGCGCGCTACCTGCTGAAAATCAGCGGGCATGAAGTGCCGATGGAAGTCACTGTCCACGATCCCGAGTTTCTTTTGCAGCAGATGCAATGGCGCGAAGAGCTCGAAGACCTGCAGGACAGTGCCGATCTCGACGGTGTCGCGGTGTTCAAGCGTCGCCTCAAGGCCGCTCAGGAACAGCTCAATGAAAGCTTCGCAGCCTGTTGGGATGATGCGGCGCAACGCGAACAGGCCGAACGCCTGATGCGGCGCATGCAGTTCCTCGACAAGCTCACCTACGAAGTGCGCCAGCTAGAAGAGCGCCTCGACGATTAACCCAGTGCTGCCCTGATTGCACGCCTGATAGACAGACAAGACCTGATTACCATGGCTCTACTGCAGATCGCCGAACCCGGCCAAAGTCCTCAACCGCACCAGCGTCGTCTGGCTGTCGGCATCGACCTGGGCACTACCAATTCTCTCGTCGCTGCTTTGCGCAGCGGTGTCTCCGAACCGCTGGCCGATGCCGACGGGCAGGTCATCCTGCCGTCCGCCGTGCGTTATCACGCCGACCGCATCGAAGTCGGCGAGTCGGCCAAGCTGGCCGCCGCCGCGGATCCTTTGAACACCGTGCTGTCGGTCAAGCGCTTGATGGGTCGTGGTCTGTCCGACGTCAAGCAATTGGGCGAGCAACTGCCGTACCGCTTCGTCGGTGGCGAGTCGCACATGCCGTTCATCGATACCGTGCAGGGCCCGAAAAGCCCGGTCGAAGTCTCCGCCGATATCCTCAAGGTCCTGCGTCAGCGCGCTGAAGCGACCTTGGGCGGCGAACTGGTTGGTGCGGTGATTACCGTTCCTGCCTATTTCGACGATGCCCAGCGTCAGGCCACCAAAGATGCGGCGAAACTCGCTGGTCTGAACGTCTTGCGTCTGCTCAACGAGCCGACCGCCGCTGCGGTGGCGTACGGTCTTGACCAGCATGCCGAAGGTCTGGTCGCCATTTATGACCTGGGCGGCGGTACCTTCGATATTTCGATTCTGCGCCTGACCGGCGGTGTGTTCGAGGTTCTGGCCACTGGCGGCGACAGCGCGCTGGGCGGCGATGACTTCGATCACGCGATTGCCGGCTGGATCATCGAGAGCGCCGGGCTGTCCGCCGATCTCGATCCGGGTGCACAACGCAATCTGCTGCAGACCGCTTGTGCGGCCAAAGAAGCCCTGACCGATGCGGCCAGTGTTGAAGTGGCTTATGGCGACTGGAAGGCCCAGCTGACTCGCCAGGCCTTCGATGCGCTGATCGAGCCGATGGTCGCACGCAGCCTGAAAGCCTGCCGCCGCGCCGTTCGCGATTCCGGCATCGAGCTGGAAGACGTCCACGCTGTGGTCATGGTCGGCGGTTCGACCCGTGTGCCGCGTGTTCGCGAAGCGGTCGCCGAAGCCTTTGGTCGCCAGCCGCTGACCGAAATCGACCCGGATCAAGTGGTGGCCATCGGGGCTGCGATCCAGGCTGACACCTTGGCCGGCAACAAGCGCGATGGCGGCGAACTGCTGCTGCTCGATGTGATTCCATTGTCCCTGGGCCTGGAAACCATGGGCGGCCTGATGGAGAAGGTGATTCCGCGCAACACCACCATCCCCGTCGCTCGCGCGCAAGATTTCACCACCTACAAAGACGGCCAGTCGGCCATGGCGATCCACGTGCTGCAGGGTGAGCGCGAGCTGATCAGCGATTGCCGCTCTCTGGCGCGCTTCGAATTGCGCGGTATTCCGGCGATGGTCGCTGGCGCGGCGAAGATTCGCGTGACCTTCCAGGTCGATGCCGATGGTTTGCTCAGCGTCTCTGCCCGTGAGTTGGGTTCGGGCGTCGAGGCGAGCATTCAGGTCAAGCCGTCCTACGGTCTGACCGACGGCGAAATCGCCAAGATGCTGAAAGATTCGTTCCAGTACGCCGGTGACGACAAGGTCGCCCGCGTTCTGCGTGAACAGCAAGTCGATGCCCAGCGCCTGCTCGAAGCGGTGCAGGGCGCTCTGGAGGCGGATGGCGAGCGTTTGCTCGACGCCGAAGAGCGCATGGTCATCGACCTGCAGATGCAAGAACTGGCCGAACTGATGAAAGGCACCGATGGTTATGCCATCGAGCAGCAGACCAAGCGTCTGTCGCAAGTGACCGATGCTTTTGCTGCCCGCCGCATGGATCAGACGGTCAAAGCCGCTCTGTCGGGGCGCAACCTGAATGAAATCGAGGATATCTGATGCCGCAGGTCATTTTTCTGCCCCACGAGAAGTTCTGCCCTGAAGGCATGGTGGTCGAGGCTGCGCCCGGCACCTCGATTCTCGAGCTTGCCCACGAACACCACATCGAGATGGAAAGTGCCTGCGGCGGCGTCTGCGCCTGCACCACGTGCCACTGCATCATCCGCGAGGGTTTCGACTCGATGGAAGAGGCCGATGAGCTGGAAGAAGATTTCCTCGATCGCGCCTGGGGCCTGGAAGCGCAATCGCGTCTGGCCTGTCAGGCCATCGTCGGTGAAGAAGACATTACCGTCGAGATCCCGAAATATTCGCTTAACCATGCGGCCGAAGCGCCGCACTGACTGGTAATACTGTCATGAGCTACGGTTGGAATGATGTTCAACGCATTGCCGAAGAGCTGGCCGAGACCCACGAGGGGCTCGATCCGTACTCGGTAGGTTTCGTCCGTCTGCAGCAGATGATCCTTGAGCTGCCTGACTTCGATGCTACTTCTGGCCGGGTCGGCGAGAAGGTGCTCGAAGCGGTTCAAGAGCTTTGGGCCGCAGAATTGGACTGATCGTCTCGCAGGTTAGGCAATACCCAAGAACCCGCGTATAATTCGCGGGTTTAATTTTTCGCAAATTACCGTTTCTGGAGTTACACCATGGCTGTTCAACGTACTTTCTCCATCATCAAGCCTGACGCCGTTGCTAAAAACGTGATCGGCAAGATCACCACTCGCTTCGAAGACGCTGGCCTGCGCGTGGTAGCTTCGAAACTGAAGCAACTGTCCAAAGCCGAAGCCGAAGGCTTCTACGCTGAGCACAGCGAGCGCGGTTTCTTCGGTGATCTGGTTGCTTTCATGACTTCCGGCCCGGTTGTCGTTCAGGTTCTGGAAGGCGAAAACGCCATCGCTCGCAACCGTGAGCTGATGGGCGCTACCAACCCTAAAGAAGCGGCTGCCGGCACCATCCGTGCTGACTTCGCCGAGTCGATCGACGCCAACGCCGTTCACGGTTCGGACTCCGAAGCCGCTGCTGCTCGCGAAATCGCTTACTTCTTCGCAGCTACTGAAGTAACCACTCGCTAAGCATTGGCTTAAGAGTGAAGGTGAATCCATGACGACATCGACTGTGAAAACCAACCTGCTGGGTCTCACCCAGCCGGAAATGGAAAAATTCTTCGACTCAATCGGGGAGAAGCGTTTCCGTGCCGGTCAGGTAATGAAATGGATTCACCACTTTGGCGTCGATGATTTCGACGCCATGACGAACGTCAGCAAGGCCTTGCGCGACAAGCTCAAGGCCATTGCCGAAGTGCGTGGTCCGGAAGTGGTCAGCGAGGACATCTCCAGCGACGGCACCCGTAAATGGGTGGTGCGCGTGGCGTCCGGCAGCTGCGTCGAGACTGTGTACATTCCCCAGGGCAAACGCGGCACTTTGTGCGTTTCGTCCCAGGCAGGCTGTGCCCTGGATTGCAGTTTCTGCTCCACCGGCAAGCAAGGCTTCAACAGCAACCTCACCGCCGCCGAAGTCATCGGCCAGGTGTGGATTGCCAACAAATCTTTCGGCAGCGTCCCGGCCACCGTCGACCGCGCCATCACCAACGTGGTGATGATGGGCATGGGCGAGCCGTTGCTGAACTTCGACAACGTCGTCGCCGCCATGCATCTGATGATGGATGACCTCGGCTACGGAATCTCCAAGCGCCGTGTGACCTTGTCCACTTCGGGCGTGGTGCCGATGATCGATGAGCTGGCCAAGCACATCGACGTGTCCCTGGCGTTGTCCCTGCACGCACCGAATGACGCATTGCGTAACCAATTGGTGCCGATCAACAAGAAATATCCGCTTAAGATGCTGCTCGAGTCGTGCCAGCGCTACATGTCCGCCCTCGGCGAGAAACGTGTGCTGACCATCGAGTACACCTTGCTCAAGGACGTCAACGACAAGCTTGAGCACGCGGTGGAAATGATCGAGTTGCTGAAAGACATCCCGTGCAAGATCAACCTCATCCCGTTTAACCCGTTCCCGCATTCCGGGTACGAGCGGCCAAGCAACAACGCCATTCGCCGCTTTCAGGATCAGTTGCATCAGGCCGGTTTCAACGTCACCGTGCGCACCACCCGTGGTGAAGACATCGACGCTGCATGTGGTCAATTGGTAGGGCAGGTGCTGGATCGCACCCGTCGCAGTGAACGTTACATCGCTGTGCGTGAGTTGAGCGCCGACAGCGATCTGGCTCAGAACGCCACGAACACTCACTAAGAGAGGATCTCTATGTCCCTGCGCTTTGCGCTGCTGTTGCTGTTGGCCAGCCTGTGTGCTGGTTGTGTCCTGTCGGGTGACTACAACCCGATGAAGACCAGCAAGGGCCGCGATGAAGCGCGGGCTGCCTACGTGCAGTTGGGCCTGGGTTACCTGCAGCAGGGGATGACCGAGCGGGCCAAGGTGCCATTGAAAAAGGCCCTGGAACTCGACGATTCCGATCCAGACGCCAATGCGGCGCTCGGTCTGGTGTTTCAGTCCGAGATGGAGCCCCAGCTGGCCGACGAGCACTTTCGCAAGGCCTTGTCCTCGCGTCCCGCCGATGCGCGCATCCTCAACAACTACGGCAGTTTTCTCTACGAAGAACAGCGCTATAAAGAAGCCTACGAGCGATTTGAACAGGCTGCCGCCGATACCCTGTATCCTGAGCGTTCGCGGGTGTTCGAGAACCTCGGCATGACTGCAGCGAAGCTTGGGCAGCGCGATCTGGCGCAGCAGCAACTGGAAAAAGCACTGCGTTTGAACCGTCAACAACCGCGCGCGCTGCTGGAAATGGCTGAGTTGTCCTTCGAAGACAGGCATTATGTGCCCGCGCGTGACTTCTACGACCGTTTCAGCCAGTTGACCGAACAGAATGCACGTAGTCTATTGCTCGGCGTTCGGCTGGCAAAAGTGTTTGAAGATCGCGACAAGGCCGCCAGTTACGGCCTGCAATTAAAACGACTCTATCCCGGTACGCCGGAATATCAGCAATACCTGTCGGAGCAATGATGAAAGCGGCGCATCCCGAAGTTGTAGCAGCGAATCGCGTTAACCCCGGTGAGACCCTGCGCCAGGCCCGCGAAAGCAATGGCTGGTCGCTGGCCGAAGTGGCCCTCAAGCTCAACCTCACCGTGACTTCCCTGAGCAATCTTGAAGCCGGCGCGTTCGACAAGCTGCCGGGGCATACCTTCGCCCGCGGCTACATTCGCGCCTATGCCAAATTGCTCGGCATGGATCAGAGCGTGCTGGTCCAGCAATTCGACCAGTCCACCGGCACCGATTCGCAGGGCAGCAACGTTCACGCCCTCGGTCGTATCGAAGAGCCGGTGCGGGTTTCCCACACCATTTTGCGTATCGTCAGCCTGCTGTTGCTGATCGCGGTCATCGGCGGCGGTTTCGTCTGGTGGCAGGATCAGACCTCGCTGCGCACCAAGGATCTGGCCGCTCTCGCTCCGGAGCACGTCGAAGTTGAAGGAGCGGACGGCACCACGCAGATTCATCCGATCGACGAGCCGGAAGACCAGGCTGTCGAAGAAAACCAGGCCGACAGCTCGACCGCGCTGGCATTGCCGCAATCCGAAACCAGCGCCGAATCGACCGGTGCCGAAGCCACTGCGCCGGCCACCGCGCCAGTAGCACCGGTGGCGCCGAGCGTCGCGCCGACTGCCCCGGCTCATACCCCTGCGCCATCCGTAGCCGCGCCCACCGCTCCGGCGCCGAACGTCGCAACGCCGGCGCCAACCGTCGCCGCTCCAACCGCGCCCGTCGCACCTGCGGCCAGCCCTGAAGCGGCTGCCCCGGTTGCCGGCGAAGGTCAGGTCCAGCTGCAATTCAGCGCCGATTGCTGGGCGCAGGTGACCGACGGCCGTGGCAAGGTGATTTTCAGCGGTCTGAAACACAAAGGCGACAGCGTGACCGTGGCCGGCAAGCCGCCGCTCAACGTCCGCCTGGGTGTCGCTCGCGCCGCACAGGTCAGCTACAACGGCCAGCCGGTCGATATCGCTCCGTTCACCAGTGGCGAGACTGCTCGCCTGAAGTTGGGTCAATAAGTCATGCACGGCGAATCTCCAATCAAACGTCGCGTTTCGCGCAAGATCTGGGTCGGCAACGTACCGGTGGGCGGCGATGCGCCAATCGCGGTGCAGAGCATGACCAACAGCGACACCAATGACGTCGCCGCCACCGTTGCGCAGATCAACCGTCTGGAAGCCGCCGGCGTCGACATCGTTCGCGTTTCGGTGCCGGACATGGACGCCGCCGAGGCGTTCGGCAAGATCAAGCAGCTGGTCAAGGTGCCGCTGGTGGCCGACATTCACTTCGATTACCGCATAGCCTTGCGCGTGGCCGAACTGGGTGTGGACTGCCTGCGCATCAACCCGGGCAACATCGGTCGCGAAGACCGTGTGCGTGCGGTGGTCGATGCCGCGCGTGATCGTGGCATCCCGATCCGCATCGGGGTCAACGCCGGCTCGCTGGAAAAAGACCTGCAAAAGAAATACGGCGAACCGACTCCGGCGGCGCTGGTTGAATCCGCCTTGCGTCACGTTGAACACCTTGAACGCCTGAATTTCCAGGACTTCAAGGTCAGCGTGAAGGCCTCCGACGTGTTCATGGCCGTCGAAGCCTACCGCCTGCTGGCGAAAGAAATCGTCCAGCCGCTGCACCTGGGTATCACCGAAGCCGGTGGATTGCGTTCGGGCACAGTGAAATCCGCCGTCGGCCTAGGTATGCTGCTCGCCGAAGGGATTGGCGATACTATCCGCATCTCGCTGGCGGCCGACCCGGTCGAGGAAGTGAAGGTCGGTTACGACATTCTCAAGTCTTTGCATCTGCGTTCCCGTGGCATCAACTTCATCGCCTGCCCGAGCTGCTCGCGGCAGAACTTCGATGTGGTGAAAACCATGAACGAGCTGGAAGGGCGCCTTGAAGACCTGCTGGTCCCGCTGGATGTCGCGGTCATCGGTTGCGTGGTCAACGGCCCCGGCGAAGCCAAGGAAGCCCATATCGGCTTGACCGGCGGCACGCCAAACCTGATTTACATCGATGGCAAGCCGTCGCAGAAACTGACGAATGACAATCTGGTGGATGAGCTGGAACGGCTGATCCGCGAGAAAGCGGCCGAAAAGGTCGAAGCTGACGCAGCGGTTATCGCGCGCGGCTGATCGAACGAATTAAGGAATTTTTGTGAGCAAGTCTCTGCAAGCCATTCGTGGCATGAACGACATCCTGCCCGAACAGACCCCGCTGTGGCGTTATTTCGAGGGCACTGTTGCGCGTCTGCTGGACAACTACGGTTACAAGCAGATCCGCATGCCGATCGTCGAGTTCACCGAGCTGTTCAAGCGCTCGATCGGTGAAGTGACCGATATCGTCGAAAAAGAGATGTACACCTTCGAAGACCGCAACGGCGATTCGCTGACCTTGCGTCCCGAAGGTACGGCGGCGTGCGTGCGCGCTGTGCTCGAACACGGCATCACCGGCGGCGGTCAGGTGCAGAAACTCTGGTACATCGGCCCGATGTTCCGCCACGAGCGTCCGCAGAAAGGCCGGTATCGTCAGTTCCACCAGATCGGTCTGGAAGTGTTCAACCTCGACGGTCCGGACATCGACGCCGAACTGATCATCATGACCTGGCGCCTGTGGGGCGAGCTGGGTATTCGTGATGCGGTCAAGCTCGAACTCAACAGCCTTGGCACCAGCGAGTCCCGCGGGCGTTATCGTGAGGCGCTGGTCGAGTATCTCTCGGCGCACCACGACAAGCTCGACGAAGACAGCCAGCGCCGTCTGAAAACCAACCCGCTGCGCGTGCTCGACACCAAGAACGCCGACACTCAGGCGGTACTGGTCGATGCGCCGAAAATGGCCGACTACCTCGATGACGAGTCCCGTGCTCACTTCGAAGGCCTGAAGGCGCGGCTGGACGCGGTCGGCATTCCATACGTGCTCAACCCGAAACTGGTGCGCGGCCTCGATTACTACAGCAAAACCGTTTTCGAATGGGTCACCGACAAGCTCGGCGCCCAGGGTACCGTGTGCGCGGGCGGCCGTTACGATGGTCTGGTCGAGCAGATGGGCGGCAAGCCGACCACCGGCGTCGGTTTCGCCATGGGCATCGAGCGTCTGGTGTTGATGCTCGAAACCCTCGAGCAGATCCCGGCAGAAATCTCCCGTCAGGTTGACGTCTACCTGTGCGCCTTCGGTGAGCAGGCGGAGCTGGCCGGTCTGGCCCTGGCCGAGCGGATTCGCGATCAACTTCCAAACCTGCGCCTGCAAGTCAATGCCGGCGCCGGCAGCTTCAAGAGCCAGTTCAAGAAAGCCGACAAGAGCGGTGCGCTGTACGCACTGATCCTCGGCGACGACGAGATGGCCCAGCAAGTGGTAGGTTTCAAACCCCTGCGTGGCCAGGGCGAACAACAAAGCATTGCCTGGGATGCGCTCGCCGCTCACCTGGCCACCTGCGTCGTGCAGGGTTGAAGCTGTCTTAACAGCCGATTTAGCGATTAAGGAGTATTGGGGTGTCGAGTACCGAAGACGAACAGTTGGCGGATTTGAAGGACTGGTGGACACGCAACGGCAAACCTCTGGTCACCGGCGGCCTGTTGGCGCTGGTCATCGTGTTCGGCTGGCAGGCTTATCACAAGTATCAGAGCAACCAGTCGCAAGGCGCTTCGGTGCTCTATCAGCAATTGCTGGAAACCACCCTGACGCCTGACGGCAAGCCAGACGCCGCGCGCGTTGCGGATCTGGCCGGCAAGCTCAACAGCGAATTCGGCGGTTCTGCCTACGCGCAGTACGGCAGCCTGTTCGTCGCCAAGGTCGCGGTCGACAGCGGCAAGCTGGACGACGCGGCCACCGAGCTGAAAGCCATCGTCGACAAACCGGCCAACCCGGCGCTGGGCGAGATCGCCCGTCAGCGTCTGGCGCAGGTGCTGGGTGCGCAGGACAAAACCGAAGACGCCCTGAAACTGCTCGACGGCGATGCCGACAAAGCGTTCCTGGCCACTCGCGAAGAGCTCAAGGGCGACCTGCTGGTGAAGCTGGGCCGTACCGATGACGCGAACAAGGCGTATCAAAAAGCCAAGGCAGCACTGTCGGATGAAGCGGCAGTCGGTGGCCTTCAAATCAAGCTCGACGACCTGGCCAAAGGGGATGCGTGACGTGATCCGTTGGAAGCATGCAGCATTGCTGGCTCTGGCCCTTCTGGCCGCGGGTTGCAGCAGCAACAGCAAGAAAGAATTGCCACCGGCTGAGCTGACCGACTTCAAGGAAGAAGTGGTTCTGCACAAGCAGTGGAGTCGTTCGATCGGTGACGGTCAGGGCGAAACCTACAACATGCTGGTACCGGCGATCGATGGTGACACCATCTACGCCGCCGATGTCACCGGCGTGGTCATGGCCATGGATCGCAGCAATGGCGACGTGAAATGGGAACAGGACCTTGAATTGCCTGTTTCCGGCGCTGTTGGCGTGGGTTACGGTCTGGTGTTGATCGGCACCCTGCGTGGCGAAGTCGTCGCTCTGGACACCAGCAACGGTGAAGAGAAGTGGCGTGCTCGCGTCAACAGCGAAGTCCTCGCGCCGCCGGCCAACAACGGTGACGTGGTCGTGGTGCAGACCCAGGACGATCGTCTGATCGGTCTGGATGCGTCCACCGGTAATCAGCGCTGGGTGTATGACAGCACGCCGGCGGTACTGACCCTGCGGGGCACCAGTGCACCGCTGGTGACCAACCGTCTGGCGCTGGCTGGCCTGTCGACCGGTAAAGTGGTCGCCCTGGACATTTCCAACGGCGTGCCGGTGTGGGAACAGCGCATCGCCATTCCACAGGGTCGTTCGGAACTGGAGCGCGTGGTCGACATCGACGGCGGTCTGCTGCTGTCCGGCGGTACGCTGTACGTGGCCAGCTATCAGGGACGCGTCGCGGCACTGGACGTGGAAAGCGGTCGTCAACTCTGGCAGCGCGATGCCTCGAGCTACGCCGGTATCGCTCAGGGGTTCGGCAGCGTCTACGTGAGCCTGTCCTCGGGCACCGTTGAAGGCGTCGATGAGCGTTCCACCACCGCGTTGTGGAGCAACGATGCGCTGGCTCGCCGCCAGCTGTCGGCTCCGGAAGTGTTCTCCAGCTATGTTGCAGTGGGTGACCTGGAAGGTTATCTGCACCTGCTGAGTCAGGTTGACGGTCGTTTCGTCGGCCGTGAGCGCATCGACAGCGACGGCCTGCGTGCCCGTCCGCTGGTGGTGGGCGACACGATTTATGTGTATGGCAACAGCGGCAAACTGGAAGCCCTGACCATCAAGTAACAACTATGCTTGGGGTTGACACCCCAGGCAGCTTCACTTGTAGGAGCGAGCCTGCTCGCGAAAAGCGTCAAGGTCGACGCGTACAGCCTGAATGAACGCGATGCTGTTGCCGTTTTTCGCGAACAGGCCCGCTCCCACAGTGTTGCCCCGAGCACCAGCCGCTGCCTCGCAGCGGCTTTTGTATTTTCTGAAATAACGAAGTGGAGAGCCGCATGGTTCCCGTAATCGCCCTGGTGGGCCGACCGAACGTCGGCAAGTCCACCTTGTTCAACCGCCTGACTCGGACTCGCGACGCCATCGTCGGCGACCTGTCCGGTCTGACCCGTGATCGCCAGTACGGTGAGGCCAAGTGGCAAGGGCGTTCCTACATTCTGATCGACACCGGCGGTATCTCCGGTGACGAACATGGTATGGACGAAAAAATGGCCGAGCAGTCGCTGCTGGCCATTGAAGAAGCAGACGTTGTGCTGTTCCTGGTAGATGCCAAGGCCGGTTTCACCGCCGCCGACCAGATGATCGCCGAACACCTGCGCAAGCGTAACAAGCGTTCACACGTGGTCGCCAACAAGGTCGACAACATCGACCCGGAAATGGCTCGCGCCGAATTTGCCCCGCTGGGCATGGGCCACGCGATCCCGATCGCCGGTGCTCATGGCCGTGGCATCACGCAGTTGCTCGAAGCCGCCCTGAGCGACTTCCCGCGAGACGATGACGAGCCGGCTGAAGGCGAAGAGGAAGAGATCGTTGCCGAAGGCGAGGAAGCCAAGCGCATTCCTGGCCCGAGCGAAAAAGACGGGATCAAGATCGCCATCATCGGTCGTCCGAACGTCGGTAAATCGACCCTGGTCAACCGCATGCTCGGTGAAGACCGGGTGATCGTTTATGACCAGCCCGGCACCACCCGCGACAGTATCTACATCCCGTTTGAACGCAACGAAGAAAAGTACACGCTGATCGACACCGCCGGTGTGCGCAAGCGCGGCAAGATCCACGAAGAAGTCGAAAAGTTCTCCGTGGTCAAAACCCTGCAAGCGATCAAAGACGCCAACGTAGTGATCTTCGTGATGGACGCCCGCGAAGGTGTGGTCGACCACGACCTCAACCTGCTGGGCTTCGCCATCGAATCCGGTCGTGCGCTGGTGATCGCGATCAACAAGTGGGACGGCATGACGCCGAGCGAGCGCGACTTCGTCAAGGTCGAGCTGCAACGTCGACTGTTCTTCGTTGACTACGCCGACATTCACTTCATCTCGGCGCTACACGGCACCGGCGTGGGCAACCTCTACGCTTCCGTACAGAACTCGTTCAAGTCGGCGGTCACCCGCTGGCCGACCAACCGTCTGACCCAGATCCTGGAAGATGCGGTAGGTGAGCACGCGCCTCCGATGGTCAACAACCGCCGGATCAAGCTGCGTTATGCGCACTTGGGCGGTGCCAACCCGCCGATCATCGTGATCCACGGTAACCAGATCGAGAAAGTGCCGAAGTCGTACGTGCGCTATCTGGAAAACACTTACCGCCGTGTGCTGAAGCTGGTCGGTACGCCGATCCGCATCGAGTTCAAGGGCGGCGAAAACCCGTACGAAGGCAACAAGAACACGCTGACCGACCGCCAGGTCAACAAGAAGCGTCGCTTGATGTCGCACAACAAGAAAGCCAGCAAGAAACGCCGCGACAAGAAATAAAAAAGCAGCTTCAAGTTTCGAGCTGCAAGCTTCAAGTAAAAGCAAAGAGGGCTCCGTACGGCGCCCTTTTTTGTGGGCGGTGAACTTGGCTTGCAGCTTGAAGCTTGTAACTTGCCGCTTGAATCTTGTCGCCTGCCGCTTGAAACTTGCATTTCACCTGCAAGGGGCTTCCGATGATCACCAGCAAGCTGCCGAATGTCGGCATCACCATTTTCACGCAGATGTCTCAGCTCGCGGCGCAGACCGGGGCGATCAACCTGTCTCAGGGTTTTCCGGATTTCGACGGCCCGCAGTCGCTGCGTGACGCGGTGGGTCGGCATATCGCCAGCGGCCATAACCAGTATTCGCCGATGACCGGCCTGCCGGCGCTGCGTCAGCAGATTGCCGCGAAAATCGCGCGCAGCTACGGCGCCACTGTCGATGCCGATCACGAAGTGACCGTCACGCCCGGTGCCACGCAAGCGATCTTCTGCGCCATTCAGGCGGTTATCCACAGCGGCGACGAAGTCATCGTCTTCGACCCGGCTTACGACAGCTATGAGCCAGCGGTGGAACTGGCCGGCGGCCGCTGCGTGCATGTGCAGTTGGGCCTGAAGGATTTCTCCATCGATTTCGATCAGCTCAGTGCAGCCCTGACGCCGCGCACGCGGATGATCATTCTCAACACCCCGCACAACCCGAGTGGCGCGCTGATCAGTCGTGCCGAACTGGATCAGCTGGCCGCGTTGATTCGTGATCGCGACATCTATGTGATCAGCGACGAAGTCTATGAGCACCTGGTTTTCGACGGCGTGCCGCATGTCAGCGTGCTGGCTCATGAGGAGCTGTATCAGCGCGCATTCGTGGTCAGCTCGTTCGGCAAGACCTACCACGTCACCGGCTGGAAAACCGGCTATGTCGTCGCACCGCCAGCGCTTACTGCCGAACTGCGCAAGGTGCATCAGTACGTGAGTTTCTGCGGTGTCACGCCGCTGCAATACGCGCTGGCCGATTACATGGCCGAGCACCCTGAGCACGTCGAAGAGCTGCCGGGTTTCTATCAGGCCAAGCGCGACTTGTTCTGCGACCTGCTGGCGCCGTCGCGCTTCAGTTTCACTCGGGTCACCGGTACGTATTTCCAACTGGTCGACTATTCGCAGATTCGCCCAGACCTGAATGATGTCGAGATGGCCCTGTGGATGACCCGCGAACATGGCGTGGCGAGTATTCCGGTGTCGGTGTTCTACCAGAAACCGCCGCAAGGCCAGCGCCTGGTGCGTCTGTGCTTTGCCAAACGCGAGGAGACGCTGCGTGAAGCGGCGGCAAAACTATGCGTGATCTGAGTGCGTTGCCAGACCTCAACCTGGCGCTGATCCAGACCAGCCTGGCCTGGCATGACCGCCAGGCCAACCTCGAGCATTTCGAGGGGCTGCTGGAGCAGGCGCGTGGTGCCGATCTGATTATCTTGCCGGAAATGTTCACCACCGGTTTTTCCATGGAATCGCAAACCCTTGCCGAAGCCGAGAACGGCCCGACCAGCAAATGGTTGCGGGCGCAGGCGGCGAAATTCGACGCGGTGATCACTGGCAGCGTGATCATTCAGGCGGCAGACGGCAGCCATCGCAACCGTCTGCTGTGGGCGCGCCCGGACGGTGAGGTGCTGCATTACGACAAGCGCCATCTGTTCCGCATGGCCGGTGAACACAACCATTACACCCCCGGTGAGCGTCAGGTGCAGTTCGAATTGAAAGGCTGGCGTATTCGCCCGCTGATTTGCTACGACCTGCGTTTCCCGGTGTGGAGTCGCGACGCCCAGGACACCGACCTGCTGCTGTACACCGCCAATTGGCCGGGTGCACGGCGTCTGCACTGGAATCGCCTGTTACCGGCTCGGGCCATCGAAAACCTCTGCTATGTGGCAGCGGTGAATCGCGTGGGCACCGATGGCAAGGGCTTCGCCTACACCGGCGACAGTCAGGTGCTGGATTTCCAGGGCGAGACGTTGCTGGCGGCGGGGGAGGCGGACGGGGTGTTCAAGGTGGTGCTGGAGGCAGCGCCGTTGGCGGCTTACCGCGAACGGTTTCCGGCGAATCTGGATGCCGACACCTTCGAGTTCACCTGAGGTTTCCAGTGCCTGACAGGGCGCTATCGCCAGCAGGCTGGCTCCCACAGGGGTTGCGTTCACAACACAAATCCCTGTGGGAGCTAGCCTGCTAGCGATGGGGCCGGTGAAGGCGGCACAAAAGACTCAGGCAAGAAAAAGGCCCCGAAGCTTTCACTCCGGGGCCTTTTGCATTTCAGCGAGCAATCAAGCCGCTTTCGCCTCTGGCTGGCTCAGCGAGCGGTTCAGGGCGCTGAACAGTGCCTTGAAGCTGGCGGTGGTGATGTTCTCATCGATCCCCACGCCATGCACCGCACGTTCGCCGTTCACGCGCAGCTCGATGTAGGCCGCCGCTTTGGCGTTGGTGCCAGCGCCGATCGCGTGTTCGTTGTAATCCATGATTTCCACCGGAACCGGCAAGCCGGCCACCAGTGCTTCCAGGGCACCGTTGCCCTTGCCGCGCCAGTGCAGGTTGGTTTCGCCCTGACCCTTGCTCGCCACTTCCACTTCGACGGCGCTGTTGCCGTTTTCTTCTTGCAGGCGATGGCTGACCAGCGCGTACGGGGTGTTGGCTTGCAGGTATTCGCTGATCAACAGCGAGTGAATCTGCTTGGCGGTCATTTCCAGGCCGAGACGGTCGGTTTCACGCTGCACCACCTGGCTGAATTCGATCTGCATGCGACGCGGCAGGCTGATGCCATATTCCTGCTCCAGCAAGTAGGCGATGCCGCCCTTGCCCGACTGGCTGTTGACGCGGATCACCGCCTCGTAGCTGCGGCCGATGTCGGCCGGGTCGATCGGCAGGTACGGGACTTCCCAAAGGGCGTCCGGTTTCTGCTGGGAGAAGCCTTTGCGGATCGCATCTTGGTGCGAGCCGGAGAACGCGGTGTGGACCAGGTCGCCAACGTACGGGTGACGTGGGTGAACCTGGATCTGGTTGCACTCCTCTACCACTTTGCGCACGCCATCGATGTCGGAGAAATCCAGCTGCGGATCGAGGCCCTGGGTGTACATGTTCAGCGCGACGGTGACGAGGTCGACGTTACCGGTGCGCTCGCCGTTGCCGAACAGGCAGCCTTCGACGCGGTCGGCGCCGGCCATCAGGCCCAGCTCGGTCGCCGCAACGCCGGTGCCACGGTCGTTGTGGGTGTGCAGGCTGATGATCACGCTGTCACGACGGTTGATGTTGCGGCCGAACCACTCGATCTGGTCGGCGTAGACGTTTGGCGTCGCGCATTCAACGGTGGCTGGCAGGTTGAGGATCATCTTGTGCTCAGGCGTCGGGTTCCACACCTCGATCACCGCGTCACAGACTTCCTTGGCGAACTCCAGCTCAGTGGCGCTGAAGGTTTCCGGGGAGTATTCGAAGGTCCACTCGGTGTCCGGCTGCATCGCTGCATATTTGACGAACAGCTTGGCCGCGTTGACCGCGATGGCCTTGATGCCGTCCTTGTCCTGGTTGAACACGATGCGACGGAACGACGGCGATGTAGCGTTATAGAGGTGAACGATGGCTTTCTTCGCCCCGCGCAGGGATTCGAAGGTGCGCTCGATGAGGTCTTCACGGCCCTGGGTCAGCACCTGAATGGTGGTGTCGTCCGGAATGTGGCCTTCTTCGATCAGGGTGCGCACGAAGTCGAAGTCGGTTTGCGAAGCCGCCGGGAATGACGCTTCGATTTCCTTCACACCCACTTGAACCAGGGTTTTCCAGAAGCGCAGCTTCTTCGCCGCGTCCATCGGTTCGATCAGCGACTGGTTGCCGTCACGCAGGTCGGAGCTGCACCAGATCGGCGCGGTGTCGATGGTCTTCGACGGCCAGGTGCGATCCGGCAGGTTGATGACGGGAAACGCGCGGTATTTCGAAGACGGGTCTTTGAGCATGCTCATCGGGAAATTCCTTGTTGTCTGGGCCGAAAAGAGGCGGCCTGCCGGTTGAACGAATGTTCTTGGAAAAGCGTAGGACGAGGCGCAGCGATTCAGCCTGGCAGTCGTGCGCTGACGAGGCACAGGCTGCGGTGCTGGCGAAGCTGAATGAGGGTGTGAGAGGTTTTCATGCCCTCAACCCTAACCGCGAGGGGGGAGGATGGCAAGCAGTCGAAAAAAATTGAGAGGAATCCTCGGAAAGCCGGGTTCTGCGAGATTTTATTGTGCTGGAAGGCGAGGATGTTCGGGATGTTTGCGCGAGGTCTGGATGGGGCGCAATCGAGAGTGGTAGGGTTTCTGAAGGATTGAAGGTGTCAGTGAGTCAGTCATCGCCAGCAGGCTGGCTCCCACAGGGGATGGTGTTCACGACACAAAACCCCTGTGGGAGCTAGCCTGCTAGCGATGAGGCCATCAGCCTCAACCATGATTCAAGGCTGGAAGGCACCAATGAAAATCGCCGGATCCACCCGCGCATCATTCAGGCTGACATTCCAGTGCATGTGCGGCCCGGTCGCCCGGCCGGTGGCGCCGACCTTGCCGACCACCGCGCCACGGGCCAGTTGCTGGCCGTTCTTCACGTCGATCTTCGACATATGGCAGAACATGCTGATAAAGCCCTGGCCATGGTCGACGAACACGGTGTTGCCGTTGAAAAAGTAGTTACCGATCAAAATCACCTTGCCCGCCGCCGGCGTCTTGATCGGCGTGCCGGCTGGCACGGCGAAGTCGAGACCGGCGTGGGGGTTGCGTTCTTCGCCATTGAAGAAACGGCGCACACCGAACTTGCTCGACAGCGGCCCGTTGACTGGTTTGTCCAGCAGCAGGTTGCTCGGCGTGTTCGGGCTGAAGCTGCGGTAGGCCTTGATCTGCTCGGCCAGTTCGCCCTCGATGCGTTTAAGGTTCGACTGATCCGGATTGACCTGCTGCTTGTTCTTCAGGGTGATGCGCTGCTCCGGGTATTTCTTGCTGCCGACGGTGAACGGCAAAGTCCGGCCGCTGCTGCTGATCTGCTGCGCACCGGGTTTGACGGTCAGCGGCACGCCGACGATCGCCAGCCAGTTGTTCTGTTCTTTCACCACCAGCACCGGTTTGCCCTGATACGTGGCTTTCGGCGCTTGTGCTGCCGCACCCAGATCCACCACCGCGACGCCGCCCGGCACTGGTTTGTTCAGCAGGCGAGTGATGTAACTGTCGGCGTGGGCGTTGAAGGTCAGGCACAGCAACAGCAGCGGAGCGATAAAGCGCGGCATGGATCAGTCCAGTAAAGAGAGGGTGACGGGCGTCAGGTGGTTATCCTCGACGCGCACTTGCAGTTCGCCTTCGCCCAGTTTGGCTTTAAGGCGCTGGCCGGTGTGGGTCTGCGCGGCGTCGCGGATCGCGTGGCCGCGTTCGTCGAGCAAAATGCTGTAGCCACGACCGAGGGTTGCCAGCGGGCTGACCACATGCAGGGTCTGCATCTGGCTGTGCAGTTGCAGACGACGGTTTTTCAGGCCTTCACGCATGGCCCGGGGCAAGCGGTCGGCGAGGCTGTCGAGACGCTGGCGCAGCATCGCCAACTGGCGACCCGGATGTTGCCCGGCGAGGCGGGTTTCCAGGCGGATCAGGCGTTCGCGGCGGGTGTTGAGATGACGCTCGAACGCCCGGCGCATGCGCATGTCCAGATCATCCAGACGCTGCGCCTGCTGGCGCAAACGCTCACCGGGATGACGCAAACGCCGGGCCATGCCTTCCAGCCGCAGGCGGTCGCGCATCAAACGATCACGCATGCGCATCACCAGACGGCGATGCAGGCTTTCGACCTGACGGATCAAATGGCTCGAGTCTGGCGCAAGCAGTTCGGCTGCGGCGGACGGTGTCGGCGCACGCACGTCGGCGACAAAGTCGCTGATCGATACGTCGGTTTCATGTCCAACGGCGCTGACGATCGGCGTCACGCAGGCATCGACGGCACGCGCGACGGCTTCCTCGTTGAAGCACCAGAGATCTTCCAGCGAACCGCCGCCACGGGCGAGGATCAACGCGTCGAAACCGCGAGCATCGGCCATTTTCAACGCGCGGACGATTTGCGCGGTGGCTTCGCGGCCCTGTACGGCGGTGGGAATCAACGTCAACTGGATCTGCGGCGCGCGGCGGCGGAACACACTGATGATGTCGCGAATCACCGCGCCGGTCGGCGAACTGATGATGCCGATGCGCTGCGGATGAGCCGGCAGCGGCACTTTGCGTTCGGCGCTGAACAGACCTTCGGCGCTGAGTTTTTCCTTCAGCGCATCGAAGGCCAGGCGCAACGCGCCGTCACCGGCCGGTTCTACCGTGTCGAGAATCAGCTGGTAGTCGCCACGGCCTTCGAACAGCGAGACCTTGCCGCGCACTTTCACCGCCAAGCCGTCCTTCAACGCCTGACGCACCCGCGCGGCGTTTTGCCGGAACAACGCGCAACGCACTTGGGCGCCGCTGTCCTTGAGAGTGAAATACACATGCCCCGACGCCGGGCGGGCGAGGTTGGAAATTTCACCTTCGACCCAGATGTTGCTGAACACGTCTTCCAGCAACACCCGCGCGCGGCCGTTGAGCTGGCTGACGGTCAGGACTTCACGGTCCAGGCCGAGTCTTGCAAAGGGATCTTTAATCATGGGGCGCAGTTTAAAGGCATTTGCCGTCGGATCACCACCAATCCCCTGTAGGCCTTCGCCTGCTCGCGATAGCGGTGTGTCAGCATATATTGATGTGTCTGACCCGCCGCTATCGCGAGCAGGCGAAGGCCTACAGGGGGATGGTACAGTCAGCGGCCTTATAAAGGATGCGGGCCGATGGACATTATGGAGCTGTTGGGGGCGTGGTCATGGGGCGCGGGCGGTTGGGCGGCGATCGGGCTGGGCATTGCTTTGGCCTACATCGTCTTCGGCATCGCCGGTTTCGGTACGGCGCTGGTCGCGGGGCCGATTCTGATCCTGTTCATGCCGCTGTCGAAGATCGTGCCGCTGCTGGTGCTGCTGGACTTCGTCGCAGCGTTCGGCAATTTGCTGCCGTCGCGGCGCGATGTTGCCAAGCCGGAGTTGTTACGGCTGCTGCCGTGCATGGCGATCGGTTGCACGCTGGGGGTGATCTTTCTGCTCAACCTCAAGTCCGATGTGCTGCTGTTATTGATGGGGTTGTTCATCAGCGCCTATGCGGTCTATAGCCTTTGGGTCAAAGCGCGGCCGGCGCAGTTGTCGGCGGCATGGGCCGTGCCGATGGGTACGGTGGGCGGGTTGTTCGGTGCGTTGTTTGGCAGTGGCGGGTTTCTCTACGCGATCTATCTCAACAGCCGCTTATCCAAAGAAGCCGCGCGGGCCACGCAAAGTGCGCTGATCAGTTGCAGCACCGTGGTGCGCCTGAGTCTGTTCATTATCGCGGGCGTGTATGCCGAGCTACCCTTGTTGATATTGGCGCTGTGCCTGTTGCCGGCGATGGCGCTGGGCTTGTGGATCGGCCGGCGACTGAGCATGAAGTTGTCGCGCGAAGCGTTTGTGCGGCTGGTGACGTGGCTGGTGCTGGCCTGCGGGATTGCTCTGATCGGGCGTTATTTCAACACTTGACCGGATTTTGTCAGGGATTAAGCTGCCGGCCGCATTTCCTTTGTAGGCCTTCGCCTGCTCGCGATAGCGGTGTATCAGTTTGCATTGAAGTCACTGACAGACCGCTATCGCGAGCAGGCGAAGGCCTACAAGGTTTTCCCGGTATTTTCAGCAGGCTCGACCATGAACACGCAAAGCATCATCGTCCCGAAAATCTCCACCCTGCCGGTGCACGAACCCCGGGCGCGGGCGATCGTGCGGTGGCTGGTGCGCAAGAACATTGTCGAAGAACAACTGACCACCTGCGGGCGCACCGGCAACCGCATGGCCCACGCCATCGCCGACGGCGCCCGCGCGGTGGTGCTGCACCCCGAAGCGCTACCGTTCGGTGAGCCAATCAATGGCCTGGAGATCATCACCAAGCGCTGCATCTATACCCCGGCCAAAGGCTTTCTCGAAGAAGCCGGTTGCGCCGAATGCCGCCGCGAAGTCGGCGAAGCGCTGTTCGAAAGTCTGGAAGACTGGTTTCCCGGTCGCACCGACAATTTCACCTGCCCCGAATGCGGGCACGAAGACGACATCAACGGGTTCCTGTTCTTGCAGGAATGCGCGTTTTCCAACCTCGGTTTCATCTTCAACAATTGGTTGGGGGCCGGGTTCAAGCAGAGCTTTATCGACGAGTTCGCCGACTGGCTCGATCAACCTGTCTCGTGGGTCAAGGTGGAGCTGTAGGGCCGGGCTTTTCCTTCTATCAATTAGACTGAGTTTTACATTGAACAGCAGGGGGTGTCTGACTATAATGGCGCGCTTCCATTTTCCCGCTCGGGAGCCCCCGCGATGCTGCGTATCAGCCAAGAAGCTCTGACATTCGACGACATTCTCCTAGTGCCCGGTTATTCCGAGGTACTTCCCAACGAAGTCAGTCTCAAGACCCGTCTTACCCGTGGCATCGAACTGAATATTCCTCTGGTTTCTGCCGCCATGGACACCGTTACTGAAGCCCGTCTGGCAATCGCCATGGCTCAGGAAGGTGGCATCGGCATTATCCACAAGAACATGACCATCGAGCAGCAAGCTGCCGAAGTGCGCAAGGTCAAGAAGTTCGAAGCCGGTGTGGTCAAGGATCCCATCACCATCGAGGCCGATGCCACGGTGCGTGATCTGTTCGAACTGACCCGTCTGCACAATATTTCCGGCGTTCCGGTACTGCACGATGGCGACCTGGTCGGCATCGTCACTTCCCGTGACGTACGTTTCGAAAACCGTCTGGAAGCCACTGTCCGCGAAGTGATGACGCCTAAAGAGCGTCTGGTCACGGTCAAGGAAGGCGCCAACAAGAACGACGTACGCGAACTGCTGCACAAGCACCGCATCGAGCGCGTGCTGATCGTCGACGACAAATTCGCCCTCAAAGGCATGATGACCGTCAACGACATCGAAAAAGCCAAAGCCTACCCGCTGGCCAGCAAGGACGATCAAGGTCGTCTGCGTGTCGGCGCGGCGGTCGGCACCGGTAAAGACACCGGTGATCGCGTCACCGCATTGGTCAACGCTGGCGTGGACGTGGTGGTGGTCGACACCGCGCACGGGCATTCCAAAGGCGTGATCGACCGCGTTCGCTGGGTCAAAGAGAACTTCCCTGAAGTGCAGGTGATCGGCGGCAACATCGCCACCGGCGCCGCTGCCAAGGCGCTGGCCGAGGCGGGCGCCGATGCGGTCAAGGTCGGTATCGGCCCTGGCTCGATCTGCACAACCCGTATCGTCGCCGGTGTCGGCGTGCCGCAAATCAGCGCGATCGCCAACGTCGCCGCCGCCCTTGAAGGCACTGGCGTGCCGTTGATCGCCGACGGCGGCATCCGTTTCTCCGGTGACCTGTCCAAGGCCATCGTCGCCGGTGCGTCCTGCGTGATGATGGGTTCGATGTTCGCCGGTACTGAAGAAGCCCCGGGCGAGATCGAACTGTTCCAGGGCCGTTCGTACAAGGCTTATCGCGGCATGGGTTCGCTGGGTGCCATGTCCCAGGCCCAAGGGTCTTCCGACCGTTACTTCCAGGATTCCTCGGCCGGCGCCGAGAAGCTGGTACCGGAAGGCATCGAAGGCCGCGTGCCGTACAAAGGCACCCTGAGCGCGATCATTCACCAGTTGATGGGCGGTCTGCGTTCCTCGATGGGTTACACCGGCAGCGCCAACATCGAAGAAATGCGCACCAAGCCTGAGTTCGTGCGGATCACCGGTGCCGGCATGGCCGAATCCCACGTTCACGACGTGCAGATCACCAAGGAAGCGCCAAACTACCGCGTAGGTTGAGGCTTTCAGCAAAACGTTAAATCACCGGGGCTGTTCATTCAGCCCCGAGTTGTTTCTGATTCACTACATGAGAATGAGTCATGGCCCTCGACATTCACGCTCACCGCATCCTGATCCTCGACTTCGGTTCGCAATACACCCAGCTGATTGCGCGCCGCGTGCGCGAGATCGGCGTGTACTGCGAACTGCACCCGTTCGACATGGACGAAGATGCGATCCGCGAATTCGCCCCTAAAGGCGTCATCCTCGCCGGCGGCCCCGAGTCCGTGCACGAAGCCAACAGCCCGCGCTGCCCACAGGCCGTGTTCGACCTGGGCGTGCCGGTTTTCGGTATCTGCTACGGCATGCAGACCATGGCCGAGCAACTGGGCGGCAAGGTTGAAGGTTCCGAGCTGCGTGAGTTCGGTTACGCCCGCGTTGACGTGGTCGGCAAGAGCCGTCTGCTCGACGGCATCGAAGACCACATCGACGCCGACGGCCTGTTCGGCCTCGACGTGTGGATGAGCCACGGTGACAAAGTCACGAAGATGCCGGAAGACTTCCACATCCTCGCCAGCACCCCGAGTTGCCCGATCGCCGGCATGTTCAACGACGATCGCGCGTACTACGGCGTGCAGTTCCACCCGGAAGTGACCCACACCAAGCAGGGTGGCCGCATCCTCTCGCGTTTCGTGCTCGACATCTGCGGCTGCGAAGCCCTATGGACGCCGTCGAAAATCGCTGAAGACGCGATCGCCAACATCCGCGCTCAGGTCGGCACCGACAACGTCCTGTTGGGCCTGTCCGGCGGTGTCGACTCCTCGGTCGTTGCTGCGCTGCTGCACAAAGCCATCGGTGATCAACTGACCTGCGTGTTCGTCGACAACGGCCTGCTGCGTCTGCACGAAGGCGAGCAAGTGATGGCCATGTTCGCCGAGAACATGGGCGTCAAGGTGATCCGCGCCAACGCCGAAGAGCAGTTCCTCAACAACCTGGCCGGCGAAGCCGACCCGGAGAAGAAGCGCAAGATCATTGGCCGTACCTTCATCGACGTGTTCGATGCCCAGTCCAACAAACTGGAAAACATCAAATACCTCGCTCAGGGCACCATCTACCCGGACGTGATCGAGTCGGCTGGCGCAAAAAGCGGCAAGGCTCACGTGATCAAGTCGCACCACAACGTGGGCGGCCTGCCGGAAGAGATGAACCTGAAACTGGTCGAGCCACTGCGCGAACTGTTCAAGGACGAAGTCCGTCGTCTGGGCCTGGAACTCGGCCTGCCGTACGACATGGTCTACCGTCACCCGTTCCCGGGCCCGGGCTTGGGCGTGCGTATCCTCGGCGAAGTGAAGAAGGAGTACGCCGACCTGCTGCGTCGTGCCGACCACATCTTCATCGAAGAACTGCGCAAGGCCGACTGGTACCACAAGGTCAGCCAGGCTTTCGTGGTGTTCCAGCCAGTCAAATCGGTGGGCGTGGTCGGCGACGGCCGTCGTTACGCCTGGGTCGTGGCCCTGCGAGCCGTAGAAACCATCGACTTCATGACCGCGCGTTGGGCACACCTGCCTTACGAACTGCTGGAAACCGTCTCCGGCCGCATCATCAATGAAATCGAAGGCATTTCGCGCGTCACCTACGACGTGTCGAGCAAGCCACCGGCGACGATTGAGTGGGAGTGATCCTGCGCATGCCAAAAAGTCTGTAATCAAGAAAGCCCGCTGAATTGCGGGCTTTCGCATTTTTGCGTTTCGTACTTTCCGAAAAACATTTCATTACAACCGGACGAGCGCGACGCTACCGGTGGCTCGGTGTGTCTTGCCTCTTGGTGTGCTACCTTGTGTAGCAGAATGATCAAGCCGTTTGGGGTATCCAATCCATGAACAACAAGCTGAATACCTATGGTGTATCCATAGTGGAGAGGCCTAAAATCAAAGCCACCAAAAAGCTGGACTTGGGTGGTGACCAAGGTAAGCAGATCGTTTACTCAGAAACGAAGCTCGTTCTCAGAACTCACCAGAAGACTTTCAAGAAGCTGGCTGACATGTAATGGAATTGATCTTCTTTCCATTTGAGCGGGTCGTTGAAATAAACACTCAGATTTTGACTACCGAGCCCGGCATGAGAGGGCGGATAAATATTCCAATCCTGCAAGGTGCGCTGGCCAGAATCGACAACGCGATTGCTTATAATGGCCTCGATGATGTATTCGAAATTGCCGCCAAATACACTGCCAGCATCGCGCAGGGCCACGCATTGCCCGATGCCAACAAGCGCACCGGGCTTGCAGTCGGCCTCGAATACCTTTCTCTAAATGATTATGAAATTACCTTGGACAATGATCTGCTAGCGGATGCCGTTAGAGACTTGGTTACTGGGGATATTAACGAGCAAGACTTTGCTGATATTCTTTACTCCAGCTTCAGGGCTTCTCAAAGTCAGACTTAGTATCTGGAGTTCTTGTCATGGTTACTGGCTTGATTAGCTGAAGTTTTGATAAGCAATAATATTGGCTTGATGGATTTTCATCTTCTGTTGTTAATTTTGTAGAACTATTCCCTCAGCAGCTCGATTAACAAAAAACCCTTGGCCTCAAGCCAAGGGTTTTTTCGTTTCATGAGCCTGCAAGCGATTCAGGTGGGCAGGCGACTTTGCAGGGTCAGGCCGATCTCTATCAGCCGTTCGGATAGCGCGGCGAGGTCGCGGAACATGATGCCGCTGATTCGAGGCATCGACTGGGCCCAAATGTAGACCTGGCCGTCCCTCCGGCTATTCACCGCTGTTCGCACCAGATTGCCTGAGCTGTCGCGGCGTACCAGTGTGTAGGCATTCTGGTTTTTTTCGATCAGAAACATGCCATTGCGATGCAGCAGCTTTTCCTGCGCGGCAGGCGTCCATTGCGGTACAGGTGATTCGACCTGCAAACGCAGGTCAGCGTAGAGCACGTCTGAGGAGGCGCGGGTCGATGCGCCGTTATCAAACGGGCCGCGCGCGACTTTCAGGCCGGAATCGATACTGACGCCTGCTTCTCCTGCGGACGAGACCTCCTCGATCCGTAATCCGATGCCGCCCATGTGTTCGCTTATTCCCGGCAAACTTCTGAACGTATTGGTATCCGTTGCCTCGCTCAAGGCAACCCATTTGCCGGGTCTGTTGAGAATTGCGTCACCCCTTATGATTCGGCTGCTCAGGCGAATGCGTATTAGCTGTTCTTCAATCGAGGTAAGCGGTACCTTCGGCTTGTAGCTATGAGCAACATCCAGGCCCTGGACCCGGACGCCATTTGCCTGTGCGGTCTTCACCAGCTCAAGGATGTTGAACCTTGCATTGGGGTCGGTGCCTAGGCTGCTCAGATAGGTACGCAGGTCCTGCGACATCTCTCCCGACAGGAAGAATTCGTTGAGATCAGTCTGAGCAAAATCACTGAGCAATCCACGGACATAGAGCATATTGATGTGCCGTGCGAACGCCGGCATGTTCTCGATCATGAAGCGCATGCTGGCGATGCGATCCAGCGTTTCGCCAATCACCAGGCCATTGCTGTTGGCGAAAATGCTGTCAATCAGTTCTCCCGTCGGCATCGCCGGAGTGACCTGCGGGATGACCGGCCGTGGGGGCAGGTTGGCCCAGCTCAGTTCCGAGTAGAACTCCTTGGCCTCGTTGAGCAGACTGGCGCGCTTTTCGCCGAAGTAGACGGCGAACGCCTCGGCAGTCGATCGATTGTCGCGGGCGGCGCCGGGCAGCGTAACGGGGGAGTCAGGCAGGTTCATCGCCCACCTTCTGAGTGCCGGCATGTCCATCCCCTTCACTTCGTGAAGCGGCGTGACCAGACGCAGCGGACGGGCAGACGAGGGAATCGGCTCGACCAACGGCAGCTCCGGCGAAGGCGTTGTGGAAGACGGCTCGGAGGTCGTGTCGGCGTCCGGTATGCAAGCCTTGCCCATGCATTGACCGCCGCCCCTGAGCCGCAACGCAGGTAGGCGTTGCCACTTGCCGCCAGCACCGAAGCGTACGGGCAGCGAATACGCGAACTGATTGGGGCGCTCAGGATCGACGATCGCCCAGTGGCCGCTCTCCTCGGAGTCGTCAAAGTAGCGCACGTAATACGCGTCGTCGCCGATTTTGATCGCGTAGCGTGGCTCCTTGTCGAGACGGTAGATACCTTCAAATTTCCCTGGGGCCGCCTGGACGGTGTCCGGTACCAGTACCTCGTTGCATCGGTAGCGAATAGGAATGCCTGGCACGGGGGCAGCGGCGGTCGTGGAGGTCGGGGCGGGTGTGGCGGGTGTGGCGGGGGGCGTTTCGATGGGAAGGTCGTTTGCCAACTCATTGTTGGCTTCTTCAACCACCGTGGCTGGCGGCGGCTCCACGGGGGGCAGGAGAGGCGTGTTCGCCGAAGTGAACTCGACCAACCCGGCCATTTCTTCGGCTTCGGCAAACTCGACCTGCGGGCCGACTTCCAGCTGCGCACCCGTGCCGATCAGAAACGGCACATCCAACACAATTTCGATACTGTTGAGCACTGCATTGGCAAGACCCGTTTTGCGTTCGGCGGCTGTGGTGCCATTGACGGCCTGATCGATGTTCAGCCCCATGTTGGCGATGCTCGCGCCGATCAACGGCAACGCCGCAGGCCAGCCCACCGCCGCCATCGGGCCGAATACTTTCAGACCGGCGCTCAAATAACCTGTCCAGAGTTTTTTGCGCAGGTCGCTGTTGGAGGTCAGCACCAGCTGTGCCTCGGCGACCATGGCGCTGCGCGTCGATTCGCTTAACCAGGTGAACGCGTCACCGGCGACAGCGACATTGCTGCGATTGATCATCTGGTGATTGCTATGGCCCCAGGCGCTCACCAGGCGGTTCATCAGATCGGTGAGGTTCTCGCTGATGCGGTGACTCTCGGCGAGCGGGAAATGCTTGAGGAATGCGCTGCGTTTGTCCTCGTAATTCATCTGCTCAAGCAGCCACCAATGCAGATCAGCCTCCGTGTCCATCAAGCGAAAAGCCGGGGATTCGCCTGGCAGGTAAAGGGTCTGCCGGCCGCTGTCTTCCACCAGACGCAGCACATCGGTGGCAACGTGACCATCGACATCCATTGCGCGTACTTCAGCGCCGACCGGGTAGGTCGCTTGCAGCATCTGCAGGGTGACGGGCCAGGTTATCGGCCCGATGACCGAGGCAATGATGCGCTGAAAATCATCGCCTTCAAGTTCATTCTGTTGCAGCGCCTGCACCGCCTGACTGAGGAAACTGCACTTGGCCAGGACGCGAAAGTCATCCGCCGAGGTTTGCCAGAATTTGCTTAATTGCGCGGTGTAGCGCGTACTGAAATCGATTTCCCAGAACACTTTCAGAACATCGCTGCCAAGCAAGCGCACTTCATTGCCTTGATTGAAATTCTCGGCGTCCGGTCCCTCCGAATAAAAGCCACCGTAGAGGCCGAGCAGGTCGGCGTTGTCTTGATCTGTCGCGCGAAAGCGATGAATGACCAGTTGCGTGAGGGTCAGCGTTTCGTAGGGCTTTTCCAGCAAATGTTCCCAACCGGTAAAGGTCAGCGTGCTGCTCTGCGCAGTTTTGAAACGATGGAAATACACCCGGTCGGGATCGAGGTCGGACAGACCTTTGGCCATCAGCAGTTCGCTGGCAACTTGACGCGCCGCGTCATACAGACCCGGGCAGGTCGTCACGAGGGTCGTGGCGAGGGCTTTCAGGGCGGTTTTGTCTGCTGCGTTGGGCAGCAGACGGCGTTCGGGAGCGGTCATGAGTTTTTCATCCTTGAGAAAACAAGGATCGAGCATGACTGACTCGCCCAGGGCGAGTGCGTTACCCGGCTATCGTCGGGTGTTCTGTGGAGGCTCTGCGAAGGCAGTCGCGTGTATCAACGCCGCGCCACATCCGAAAAATAGAACTTGTCCAGCGTATGCCGTGATTCGGTGTATTCGAACTGGCGGCCGTCCTGCAGAAAGGTCTGGTTGCTGACCACGATGACGTGGCTCTGGCCGTCGAGGTCCAGATGCAGTTGATCGTCCTTGCTGCGCGGTACGGCTTCGATGGTGCGCTGGGCGTAGGCGATCTGTAATTGCAGGGTCTGCTCGATGTGGGCGTAGATCGACTGCTCAGCGATATCCAGAGACAGCCCGGGAATAACGTCGCTGACGAAGTGGTTGATGTCGAGGATCACCCGTTTGCCGTCAATCCGCCGCACGCGCTTGATCCGCGTGATCAGGCTGCCGGGTTCGGCATGGATGTGTTCGAGCAGGGCGCCTTCGAGGGCGAACTGACTCAACTCGACCACTTCGGTGCTGACGTCGTTGCCCAGGCGCGGGTAGGTCTCCTGGAAGCTAACGATGCCGCCGAGCTGAAACTCGATCGGGTTGGTCGAAAGTACGAAGGTGCCTTTGCCGTGGATTTTCTGGGCGAAGCCGCGTTCCTGCAGCAGTTCGATCGCCTTGCGCACCGTGCCGCGGCTGGCCTGGTAGCTGTCCATGAGCTCGGTTTCGGACGGCAGGCGGGCACCGCGCTCCAGGCGTTCAGTGGTGATGCTGGCCAGCAGATCGTTGTAGATCTGGTTGTATTTGCTCATGGATGGGCTCGGTGCCGAGGCTGCTCAAAGCCTTGAACCTTAAGGCCAGGGTAGGGCTTTGTCCATGTGGACGATAGAAATCGGCCTAGGGCCAAGTAGGAAAATTCGCCGTTGGTCTGGCGGGAATATGCACAAACAAACTCGTACAGACGAGTTGTTGCATTAACTCGTCTGTACGAGTATTTTTCGCTTCGGCGTGCTGCCAATAACAACAATCCACAGCGGAAGAACAAGCATGAGCCACGACTACCCGAACATCGCCAGGGACTTGCTGCAAAGCCTCGGTGGCGCCGACAACCTCGAGCAGGCCGCGCATTGCGTCACGCGTTTGCGTCTGGCTCTGAAAGACCCGAGCCTGGTCGACACCGCTACGCTCAACCAGATCGATCTGGTCAAAGGCTCGTTCTTCACAGGCGGCCTTTATCAGGTGGTGATTGGTCCGGGGGAAGTGGAAAAGGTCTATGCCGAACTGCGCAAGCAGACCGGTCTCGCTGCGTCGACGATTGCCGACGTTAAACAAAAAAGCGCGGAGAAGATCAACGCCATGCAACGGCTGGTGCGGGTGTTCTCCGACGTGTTCATGCCGATCCTGCCGGCGCTGATCATTGCCGGCCTGCTGATGGGCATCAACAACCTGCTCGGCGCCAAAGGCATGTTCATCGACGGGCAGACGCTGCTCGATGCCTATCCGAAACTCGACGGGCTGTGGAGCCTGATCAACCTGATGGCCAACACTTCGTTCGTGTTTCTGCCGGCGCTGGTGGGCTGGTCGGCGGCGAAGCGCTTTGGCGGCAGCGAAATTCTCGGCATCGTGCTCGGCCTGATGCTCGTCCATCCGGACCTGCTCAACGCCTGGAACTACGGCAAAGCGGTGGCCGGGCTGGACGGGCAGCAACTGCCGTACTTCGACATCCTCGGTTTGTTCCAGGTGGAAAAGGTCGGTTACCAAGGGCAGATTTTGCCGATCCTGCTTGCTGCCTACGTCATGAGCGTGATCGAAAAATGGTTGCGCGCCCGCGTGCCCAACGCCATTCAATTACTGGTGGTGCCGATCACCACCATTGTCGTCACCGGCGTGCTGGCGCTGGCGATCATCGGTCCGGTGACGCGGCATATCGGCATCTACATTACCGAAGGTCTGGTGATGCTGTTTGACCTGGCGCCGTTGGTGGGTGGACTGATTTTCGGGCTGCTGTATGCGCCGCTGGTGATCACCGGCATGCACCACATGTTTCTCGCCGTGGACCTGCAATTGATCTCGAGCCAGGGCGGCACCTTCATCTGGCCGATGATCGTCATGTCCAACCTCGCCCAAGGCAGTGCGGCGCTGGCGGTGTTCTGGATGACGCGCAATGCGCGGGACAAGAGCATGGCCTCGACCTCGGCGATTTCCGCTTATTTCGGTATCACCGAGCCGGCGATGTTCGGCGTCAACCTTCGCTACAAGTTTCCGTTTTATGCGGCGCTGGCTGGCTCTGCGCTCGGCTGCATATTCCTTTCATTGAACCGCATCCAGGCCTCGGCGATTGGCGTCGGCGGTCTGCCGGGGTTCATTTCGATCATTCCGCAGTACATCCCGATGTTCGTGATCGGGATGCTGATTGCCATGCTCGTGCCGTTCGTTCTGACCTGCGCGCTGAGCATGAAGATTGTCCGTCCCGGTTTTCGGGTTGCCTGAGATATCTGAAGGAGTTGTGCCATGCAGGACTGGCAGCGTTCGGTGATCTACCAGATTTATCCGAAGAGTTTTCATAGCCACGCCGGCAACCCGACCGGGGATCTGCTGGGGATTGTCGCCAAGCTCGACTATCTGCACTGGCTGGGCGTCGACTGTCTGTGGATCACGCCGTTCCTGCGTTCGCCGCAGCGCGACAACGGCTACGACATCAGCGATTACTACGCCATCGATCCGAGCTACGGCAGCATGGCCGACTGCGAGTTGCTGATTGCCGAAGCGGACAAGCGCGGGATCAAGCTGATGCTCGACATCGTGGTCAACCATACTTCGATCGAACACGTCTGGTTTCAGCAGGCGCGCAGCAGCCTCGACAATCCTTATCGTGATTTCTATATCTGGCGCGATCAGCCGAACAATTGGGAGTCGAAGTTCGGCGGATCTGCCTGGGAGTACGAGGCGCAGACCGGTCAGTACTACCTGCACCTGTTCGACCACACTCAGGCCGACCTGAACTGGGACAACCCGCAGGTGCGCGCCGAAGTCTTCAAAATGATGCAGTTCTGGCGCGACAAGGGTGTCGGCGGTTTCCGCCTGGACGTGATCAATCTGATCTCCAAGCCCGAAGACTTTCCCGAAGATGACAGCGATGGCCGACGCTTCTATACCGACGGGCCGAACGTGCATGCGTACTTGCAGCAGATGCACCGTGAAGTCTTCGAAGGCTACGACCTGATCAACGTCGGCGAGATGTCATCGACCAGCCTCGAACACTGCATTCGCTATTCGAATCCGCAGTCGAAAGAGCTGTCGATGACCTTCAACTTTCATCATTTGAAAGTCGATTATCCGAACCTGCAGAAGTGGGTGCGCGCCGACTTCGATTTCCTCCAGCTCAAGCGCATCCTCTCCGACTGGCAGACCGGCATGCAGGCCGGCGGCGGCTGGAACGCGCTGTTCTGGTGTAACCACGATCAACCGCGGGTGGTCTCGCGTTTTGGTCATGAGGGCGAGTTTCGCGAGCTGTCGGCGAAAATGCTCGGCACCGCGCTGCACTTTCTGCAGGGCACGCCGTTCGTGTATCAGGGTGAAGAGCTGGGCATGACCAATCCGGGGTTCGAGTCGATCGAGCATTACCGCGACGTCGAGACCCTGAACATCTTCCGCCTCAAGCGCGAGGCGGGAAGCAGCGACGCCGACAATATGGCGGCGATCATGCAGAAATCCCGCGATAACGGGCGCACGCCGATGCACTGGGACGCGACGCCGAACGCCGGTTTCAGCGTTGCCGAACCGTGGATCGGTGTGCCGGCCAATGCCGCGCAGATCAACGTCGCCCGGCAGCTGGATGATCCGGATTCAGTGCTGCACCACTACCGCACGCTGATCGCACTGCGGCGCAGCGAGCCATTGATCACCGACGGGCTGTACCGGCAGTTATTGCCCGAGCATCCGCAAGTCTGGGCGTATCTGCGTGAGGGCGACGCCGAGCGCTTGCTGGTGGTGAACAACTTCTACGCCGCGGCGTGTGAAATCGAATTGCCCGCAAGCGTGATCAGCGAATCGATGCGCCAGCGAACCTTGATCAGCAATTACTCGGACGCCATGCCGCGCACTCGCCGGCTGACGTTGCGACCTTACGAGTCGTTCGTTGTGCACCTGATCGATCCCTGATTCTTAACCCGTAAACCACGTTTGACAAAAACACGCAGAACACTGCGCGGGGGAGCTTTGCGCGCTGAATTTCTGCAAACACACAATAAGAAAATGGGATGGCTTATGAAAACAACAATAAAGCGCAGCCTTGCAGTGACAGGTGTTTGCCTGGCGTTACCAGCGTCGACACATGCGCTGGAGTTTGGCGGTTACTTGCGCAGCGGTGTCGGTACGTCGGTCAACAGCAGCAGCCAGTCGTGCTTTCAATTGCCCGGCGCGCAGACCAAATATCGCTTGGGCAACGAATGTGAACAATACGGCGAACTGGAGCTGCGTCAGGATCTGTACACCCTTGAGGACGGCTCGGTGCTGAGCGTCGACGGCATGGCTTCGCTGTACAACCGCTACGACCGCAAGCCCACATTCAAAGACCACACCGGTTCGATCCGTTTGCCCCAGGCCTACGCCCAATGGTCGGCGATGCCCGCGCTCAATGGCGGTTCGTTGTGGGCCGGGCGCCGTTACTACAAGCGTAACGATATCCACATTTCCGACTTCTACTACTGGAACCAGAGCGCCACCGGCGGCGGCATCGAAGACGTATTGATCGGCGATCTGAAGTACAGCTACGCGTTCTCGCGCAAAGACAATCTCTACCAGAAGGACTACATCAATCGCCACGATTTCAACGTGGGTGGCTTCAACAGCAACCCCGGCGGCGAACTGGAATTCGGTCTGAGCTACATCGACAAACCCGACAGCCGCGACGCCCATCGCGGCTGGGCGATTACCACGCAACATGTGCAGAGCGGATTCCTCGGCGGCAAGAACAAACTGGCCCTGCAATACGGCGAAGGGCCCGGCACCGGGTTGGGCTATACCGGCGACGTCGGACTCGACGACAGCAATAAAAGCTATCGCATTGTCGAGTTTTTCGACTGGCAACTGACGCCGCGTTTCGGCGGACAAATCGCAGCGGTGTATCAAAAAGACATTCGTGCAAACGGCGCCGATCAGAACTGGCTATCGTTGGGCGTGCGCCCGGCCTATGCGCTCACCGAGCAGTTCAAACTGGTCACCGAACTGGGCCACGATCAGGTCGATGCACCAGGCGGTACGCGCAAACTGAGCAAATTCACCGTGGCGCCAACCTGGTCGCCGAAAGGTCCGGCCTTCTGGGCGCGGCCCGAAGTGCGGTTGTATTACACCTACGCGACGTGGAACGAGGCGGCAAAGCGCGCGGCCAATCAACTGGCGAAAGGCTCGGCACTGTCCGACAGCGGCGCCTTCGGCAATGCCCGGCACGGTGCGAATGTCGGATTGCAGGTCGAATACTGGTGGAAATAAGCGATGCTGACGGGAGCATCGCGCCCCGTCGGTACTTCAATACGAACATTGCAGGTGACGTCATGGCCACACCCCAACCCTTACAACTGCTGGCGCCGCTGTCCGGCGTGCTGATGGCGCTGGACCGGGTGCCCGATCCGGTGTTTTCCGGTCGGGTGATCGGCGACGGTCTGTGCATCGACCCGACCTCGTCAACCCTGTGCGCACCACTGGCCGGCGTGGTCAGCAACGTGCAGGCCAGCGGGCATGCCGTGAGCATCACCGACGAACACGGCATGCAGGTATTGCTGCACATCGGCCTGGATACGGTGAACCTCGCCGGGCAGGGTTTCACCCGTCTGGTCGAAGAAGGGCAAGAGGTCGCTGCCGGACAGGCGCTGATCGAGTTCGATGCCGACTACATCGCCCGTCACGCCCGCAGCCTGCTGACCTTGATGCTGGTGGTCAGCGGCGAGCCGTTCCACTGGCTGGCCGAGCCGAGCGGACGGGTCGAACGTGGCCAGCCGCTGCTGGAACTTGCAGGCGGGCAAACATCCAGCGAGACGCCAGACGCGACAAAAGGCCAGACGCTGTTTTCGCCAGCGCTGATCTTGCCCAACCGCAATGGCCTGCACGCGCGCCCGGCTGCGGTGTTCGCCCAGGCAGCCAAAGCGTTTACCGCAACCATTCACCTGCATAAACAACAAGCGCAGGCCAACGGCAAATCGCTGGTGGCGCTGATGGCGTTGCAGACTGCGTTTGGCGACAGCGTGCAGATCAGTGCGGCGGGCGACGATGCGCAAGCGGCCATCGACACGCTGGCCCGCTTGTTGACCGAGGGCTGCGGTGAACCGGTGACAGCGCAGGCGCCCGTCGTGATCGCCACCGACGAGCCGCTGACGCTGTTGCGCGGGGTGTGCGCGTCTCCCGGCTCGGCGTTGGGCAATGTGGTCCAGATCAGCGAGCCGAGCTTCGACATCGACGAATTCGGCGGCGATGCCGATAGCGAACGTGAAGCGCTCGCCCACGCCTTGATCGAAGCGGATCTGGCCTTGCAGCATCTGCGCGATACCGCCGCAGGCGAGGCTGAAGCGGAGATCTTCAAGGCCCATCAGGAACTGCTCGAAGACCCTGGCCTGCTCGATCAGGCCGCGGCGTTGATCGACACCGGCAAAAGTGCGGCATTCGCCTGGCGTACGGCAACCGAAACCACCGCAGCGATGTTCCGCCAGCTCGGCAACGCGCTGTTGGTAGAGCGCGCGGCGGACCTGAGCGATGTTGGGCAACGCGTACTCAAGCGCCTGCTGGGCATCGACGAGCAGACGCTGGACCTGCCGCAAGGCAGCATTCTGATCGCCGACCAACTGACCCCGTCGCAAACCGCTCGCATCGATACCAGCAAAGTGCTCGGTTTCGCCACGGTCGGCGGCGGCGCGACCAGCCATGTGGCGATTCTGGCCCGGGCGTGCGGCTTGCCGTCGATCTGCGGCGTGCCGGTGCAAATGCTTGCCTTGCGCAACGGCACCGAGGTTTTGCTCGATGCCGACAAGGGTGAACTGCAGGTGCAGCCGGACGCGGCGACGATCGAGCAATGGCAGGCGCGCCACGCGCAACAACGGCAACGACATGCCCATGATCTGGAGCACGCTGCGCTGGCGGCCTGCACTCGCGATGGGCATCACGTCGAGGTGTCAGCCAACGTCGCCTCACTGGCAGAAACCGAGCAGGCCATGGCCATGGGCGGCGCCGGTGTCGGGCTGCTGCGTTCGGAGTTTTTATATCTGGGCCGCAACCATGCGCCGAGCCATGACGAGCAGGTCGCCACTTACAATGCCATCGCCCGTTGTGTCGGGCCTGAACACAATCTGGTGGTGCGCACCCTCGACGTCGGCGGCGACAAACCGCTGGCCTACGTGCCGATGGAAAGTGAAAGCAATCCGTTTCTCGGTCTGCGCGGCATTCGCTTGTGCCTGGAGCGCCCGCATTTATTGCGTGAGCAGTTGCGCGCCATGCTCGGCTGCTGCGCACTGACGCGCCTGCACGTCATGCTGCCGATGGTCACGCAATTGGCGGAGCTGCGTCTGGCCCGGCAGATGCTTGAAGAAGAAGCGCTGGCGCTGGGCCTCACCGAAAGGCCGAAACTGGGGATCATGATCGAAGTACCGGCGGCGGCGCTGATGGCCGACCTGTTCGCACCGCTGGTGGATTTTTTCTCGATCGGCACCAACGACCTGACCCAGTACACCCTGGCCATGGATCGTGATCATCCGCGTCTGGCCAGTCAGGCGGAC
The DNA here is from genome assembly GCF_055484735.1 of Pseudomonas sp. 15C. Taxonomy (NCBI): domain Bacteria; kingdom Pseudomonadati; phylum Pseudomonadota; class Gammaproteobacteria; order Pseudomonadales; family Pseudomonadaceae; genus Pseudomonas; species Pseudomonas sp. 15C. Next base: position 53,185 of record NZ_JBUDGD010000033.1, read on the forward strand.
AGTTTTCATCCCTCGGTGCTGCGCCTGATTGCCACGACGGTCAAAGCTGCGCACGCCCACGGCAAATGGGTCGGGGTGTGTGGTGCGATGGCATCCGAGCGTCTGGCGGTGCCGCTGTTGTTGGGCCTGGGTGTGGACGAATTGTCGGTGAGCGTGCCGATGATTGCTCCGATCAAGGCCACCGTGCGCGAACTGGCGCTGGCCGACTGTCAGGTCGTCGCCAAACAGGTGCTTGGCCTGGAAAGCGCCGGACAGGTGCGCGAGGCATTGCAGCTGTTTCACGAAGCGAGCTTCGAAGCCGCGCACGTTATGGAGAACTGAAGATGTTCGATCAACTGCAAAAAGCCTTTTGGAAAGCCCTGACCCCGGACCTGGTGCCAGATGCACCGAACGTGCAAGCCACGCCGGACGACGGGTTGAGCGCTGCCATCGTTGCCGCGTTGGGCGGTGTGGATAACCTGCTATCGCAGCAGCCGGTGGCGTTGACGCGGGTGCGGGTGACGTTGCGCGATGTGTCGCGGCTGGATGAACAGGCCTTGAGCGATGCTGGCGTTGCGGGCGTCATGCCCCTTAAAAACGGCGTGGTGCACCTGATTACCGGGCTGCGCGCTTAGCCTGCAACTGATGTGCGGCGGCGGGTCGCCCTTACTGTTTCTCAACCGCAGGTGTATCGTATTCGCCTTTTGCGGGCCCTCGGGGCCTGTCGCTGATACGTGAGGTAGTTGAGTTCATGTCCTTTACCCGTCGCCAAATCCTCGGTGGCCTGGCCGGTCTTGTTGTCGTTGGCGTGGGGGCGGGGGGCGCATCGCGTTACTGGCTCGGCAAAATGGCCGACGCCGAGGCGGGCCACGACTATGAACTGATCGCCGCGCCGCTGGACGTCGAACTGGTGCCGGGGCACAAGACTGAGGCGTGGGCGTTCGGGCCGTCGGCACCGGGTACCGAGCTGCGCGTACGTCAGGGTGAATGGTTGCGGGTGCGCTTCATCAACCACTTGCCGGTGGCGACCACGATTCACTGGCACGGCATTCGTCTGCCGCTGGAAATGGATGGCGTGCCCTATGTGTCGCAATTGCCGGTGCTGCCGGGTGAATACTTCGATTACAAATTCCGCGTGCCGGATGCCGGCAGTTATTGGTATCACCCGCACGTCAGCAGCAGCGAAGAACTCGGCCGCGGACTGGTCGGGCCGCTGATCGTCGAAGAACGCGAGCCTACCGGTTTCCAATACGAAAAGACCTTGAGCCTGAAAAACTGGCACATCGACGATCAAGGCAACTTCGTCGACTTCAGCATTCCTCGCGAAGCCGCGCGGGGCGGTACGGCGGGGCGTCTATCGACGATCAATGGCGTGCCGTTGCCGGTGATCGATTTGCCGGCCGGGCAGATCACCCGCGTGCGGTTGCTTAATCTCGACAATACCCTGACGTATCGAATCAACATTCCCGGCATCGAAGCAAAAATCTATGCGCTGGATGGCAACCCGATCGAGCCGCGGCCGCTGGGCAAGGAATACTGGCTCGGCCCGGGCATGCGCATTTGCCTGGCGATCAAGGCGCCGGCAGCGGGCGAAGAACTGTCGCTGCGCAACGGCCCGGTGCGCCTGGGCACATTGCGTTCGGTGGCCAATAGCGATACGCCGACGGACTGGCCCAAAGCCCTTCCGGCCAACCCGGTCGCCGAGCCGGACCTGGCCAATGCCGAGAAACTCAACTTCAATTTCGAGTGGGTCGGTTCGGTGTCGGTGAATGTCGACAACGGCAAACCGCCGAGCCTGTGGCAAATCAACGGCAAGGCCTGGGACATCACCGACAAGACTTGCGCCGATCGACCGATTGCCAGCCTCAAGCTGGGCCAGAGCTACATCTTCGAATTGAAGAACATGACCCAGTATCAGCACCCGATCCACCTGCACGGCATGAGTTTCAAGGTCATTGCGTCGAACCGGCACAAGGTCATTCCGTATTTCACCGACACCTACCTGCTGGGCAAGAACGAGCGCGCGCAAGTGGCGCTGGTGGCTGATAATCCGGGGGTGTGGATGTTCCACTGCCATGTGATCGACCACATGGAAACCGGCCTGATGGCCGCCATCGAGGTGAAGTGATGCGCCAGATTCGCCCAGCGGCGATTATCGACCGCAGCCGCGACCGCGACTTCATGCGCGAAGCCCTGATGCTGGCTGCGCAAGGCGCAGCGCTGGGCGAAGTGCCGGTGGGCGCGGTGCTGGTGCAGAACGGCGAGATCATCGGTCGCGGCTACAACTGCCCGATCAGCGCCAGCGACCCGAGCGCCCATGCAGAAATGGTCGCGATCCGCGCCGCAGCCCAGGCTGTGGATAACTATCGTCTGCCGGGCAGCACCCTGTATGTAACGCTGGAACCGTGCAGCATGTGCGCCGGGCTGATCGTGCATTCACGGGTGGCGCGGGTGGTGTATGGCGCGCTGGAGCCGAAAGCCGGGATTGTGCAGAGCCAGGGACAGTTTTTTACCCAGGGCTTTTTGAATCACCGGGTGTTGTATGAGGGCGGGGTGTTGGCGGAGGAGTGTGGGGCGGTGTTGACCGAGTTCTTTCGTGCTCGCCGCAGCAAGAGCCCCTCACCCTAACCCTCTCCCGGAGGGAGAGGGGACTGACCGAGGTGACTGGGCGAGGTCAGCCGAACTGAGTTATCGAGTTGAACTCAAGTTTAGAAAAGCCCAAAGATCGGCTCCCTCTCCCTAGGGAGAGGGCTGGGGTGAGGGGCTGCCTCACCGCAGTAATCGGAAATGTGCTTACTTCTTCGCAACAATTACGGCCCGCATCGGCGCCGGCAGCCCCTCAACCGTTTTACTGTGATCCTCAGGATCAAGAAAATCGCTCAGCGACTGATACTTCATCCACTCCGTCCCGCGCTGCTCCTCGACCGTGGTGGTGCTGACATCCACGCAACGAATATCGGTGAAACCCGCACGGCGCAGCCACAATTCCAGCGCCGGCACCGACGGCAAAAACCACACGTTACGCATCTGCGCGTAGCGATCTTCGGGCACCAGCACCTGATGCTTGTCGCCCTCGACCACCAGCGTTTCCAGCACCAGTTCGCCGCCCTTGATCAGGCAATCCTTCAGCGCCAGCAAGTGCTCGATCGGCGAGCGGCGGTGATAGAACACGCCCATGGAAAATACCGTGTCGAAGCCTTCGAGATTCGCCGGCAGGTCTTCGAACGGGAACGGCAGGTGCCAGGCGTTCGGCTCGGACAAGTAGCGCTGCACCGCCTGGAACTGGCAGAAGAACAGCCAGTTCGGGTCGACGCCGATCACGCTGTCCGCGCCGGCCCCGAGCATACGCCACATGTAATAACCGTTGCCGCAACCGACATCGAGGATGCGTTTGCCCTTGAGGTCCAGGTGCGGAGCGACGCGTGACCATTTCCAGTCCGAGCGCCATTCGGTATCGACGTGCACGCCGAACAGATCGAACGGGCCCTTGCGCCACGGCGACAGGCCCATCAGCGCGGTGCGCATCTGCGCGCGGGTTGCATCGTCGCAATCGGTGTCGAGTTTCAGCCCGTTGAGCAAATCCACTTCGCTTGGCTGGATCTTCGGCAGGGCGTCCAGCGCACTTTGCCAACGTTCCAGGTCGCCGTGACCTTTCTCCATTTTCTTGTCGAGTTGCGCCTGCAGGGTATTGGCCCATTCGGCCAGCGGTGTACCGGCCAGACGGCGGGCGAGGGGGGACAGGTCAATCATGGCAAGGCAATCAACGAGGCAAAGTTAAGACACTGGAACCACGGCACGACTTTCGAGAACCCGGCGGCCAGCAGGCGTTCGCGGTGTTCTTCGAGGCTGTCGGGCTTCATGACGTTTTCGATGGCGCTGCGCTTCTGGGCAATTTCCAGTTCGCTGTAGCCGTTGGCGCGTTTGAAGGCGACGTGCAGGTCGGTGAGCAGCGCGTGTTCTTCGGCATCGTTGAAGCGCAGCTTCTCGGACAGGATCAGCGCGCCGCCCGGCAGCAACGACTGGCGAATGCGCGACAGCAAAGCGGTGCGCTGATCGGGGGCGATGAATTGCAGGGTGAAGTTCAGCGCCACCACCGAAGCGGGCTTGAAGTCGAGGGCGAGAATGTCGCCTTCGATGACGTCGACCGGCAGCAACTCCTGGAACATCGAATCCTGACCGTTGAGGTATTCGCGGCAGCGCTCGACCATCGCTGCCGAGTTATCCACAGCAATCACCCGACAGCCGTCGGTGCGCACGTGACGACGCAGGGCCTGAGTCACGGCACCCAGCGACGAGCCAAGATCGTAGAGTACGCTGTTGGGTTGGGCGAATTGCGCGGCGAGCACGCCGAGGTTTTCGACGATGGTCGGATAACCTGGCACCGAGCGCTTGATCATGTCCGGGAACACCCGCACCACGTCTTCGTTGAAAGCGAAGTCAGGCACCTGGGCCAAAGGCTGGGCGAATAGGCGATCGGGTTCTTTGCTCACGGCGGTTTCCGGCGGTGTCGATGGAAAAGGCCGGCATTTTAGCCAAAGTGGCGCGCGGATGCTCGAATTGCTGATAAGCCGCGTCGGTGCGCTTAACAAGCGGGGGAACAGGTGATCTCGAGTCGCCGCGCTACGGCATGTGTGCTTGTGAGTGGCGGTTTTGCGAATCTCTGCAGCCCAACGAGTATTTCTAGCTGCCGATATAAGTGACGGCGAAATTTCCGTTCAGCTTGATTCCGGGCGTTGGCACACCACCGTAGTCCTCGACAGTATCGATGGCATATACGCCGGAAACGGACTTGGAGGAATGGTCAACGGTCAGATTCAGAGTCATGCTGATCGGGGTGTATCGTATGTTGGCCTTTCCCGTCACGGTATCGACCCGCACTTTGTGATGACCAAGGTTGTATTCGGCAGTCACGATATCGTTATCCAAAGTGAACTCTATCTTGTAGATCTCCTGATCATCTGGAATCTCGTCGGCGCCGGTGATGGCAATTCGCTGTGTGCGGAATGCAGTGACTAACGGAAAGTTGAACGCCTCATTGCTGTCAATCTGGCAGTCAAAGGCGTTGGCTTTGCGACTGGAGTCCTTGTGTTGAATGCTCATATTCGTTCCGTGAGTGCATGACAGCTCAGAAAATGCTGTCTTGCGTTTACTCTAAACGTGCCTCCACGGTTAGGTAACTGACAGAAATCACAGTTTTTTATACGAATTGATCATCGAATCTTCAGCGGTTATCGCGAATCGGAAAAGATTTCGCGAGCCCTGTTCATTTAACCGAGATGGCGCAGTCAAAGGTTTCCACTGGCAGCACTTCCGGCGCCCACGGTTGTTGCGAAGTCAGGCGCAAACGCCCTGTACCGGCCGCGAAGGCCTGGAAGCGCCAAGTCGAAACACCCGCCGAGCCGACCACGCCGGCATCTTCCGGGTTGCTGTAAACCTCGGGGCTGAGCGCACGCAATACGCCGCCGGCCGAATCCTGGATGGCCCAGCGGTAGCCGGTGGTCGGGTTGCTTGGCAGCATGACGATAAGGTTCTGTCCGGTGGTCAGCCGCACGGGGCATTCGCTTTGTTTTTCCACGGTCACGTTGTGTTTTGGCTGCGTGGCACAAGCGGCCAGCAGAGAGAGAGCGAGGGGGAGAAACAGGCGAGTGGCGGACATGGGGTCAGTGGCTCCGGCGGTTACGACGAACGGCGAGCATAACTGAAGATGAGGCGATGTGTGACAGTGCCGAGCCCTCACCCTAGCCCTCTCCCAGGGGGAGAGGGGACTGACCGAGGTGTCTTGTGTCATACATCGACCTGAAAGATCGAGTCGATTATGGATTCAGCGATGAAATTTCAGGTCGGCGTAGTTCAGCAATATCCCACGGTCGGCTCCCTCTCCTGGGGGAGAGGGCTGGGGTGAGGGGCTACGCGCTACCGGTCAGAACAAAACCTTCGCCACATCGGCAAACCGCTTGGCGAAATGCACGGTTATCCCCTCTTTCAGATAATCCGGCAGTTCCTCGAAGTTGCCGCGGTTCGCTTCCGGCAGGATCAATTCGAAGAGCTTCTGCCGCCGCGCCGCAATCACCTTCTCGCGCACCCCGCCAATCGGCAGCACATGCCCGGTCAACGTCAGTTCACCGGTCATCGCCACGCCCTTTTTCGGTGGCTGATTACGTGCCAGCGAAAGCAACGCACTGGCCATGGTCACGCCGGCGCTCGGGCCGTCCTTCGGCGTGGCGCCTTCCGGTACGTGCAAATGGACGAAGGCTTCGTCGAAGAACTTCGCATCGCCGCCAAACTGCTTCAGATGGGAGCTGACGTAGCTGTAGGCGATCTCCGCCGACTCTTTCATCACATCGCCCAGCTGCCCGGTGAGCTTGAAGCCGCGGTTGAGCGTGTGGATGCGCGTGGCTTCGATCGGTAATGTGGCGCCGCCCATGCTGGTCCAGGCCAGACCGGTGATCACGCCGGTGCCGGACAGCACTTGTTCGTTGCGGAACACCGGATGGCCCAGTGACGCTTCGAGGTCTTTCGGGCCGAGTTTGATCACCGCTTTTGGATCGTCGATCAGCTTCATCACCGCTTTGCGCACCAGTTTGCCCATCTGTTTTTCCAGCTGGCGCACCCCGGCTTCACGGGCGTAACCGTCGATCAAGGTCTTGAGGGCGCTGTCGCTGATGCTCAGGCTGCCCTTGGATACGCCGGCCTTTTCCAGCAGTTTCGGCCACAGGTGACGCTTGGCGATGGCGACTTTTTCTTCGGTGATGTAGCCCGACAGGCGAATCACTTCCATCCGGTCCAGCAGCGGGCCGGGGATCGAATCCAGTGTATTGGCGGTGCAGACGAACAGGACTTTCGACAGGTCCATGCGCAGGTCGAGGTAATGGTCGAGGAATTCGACGTTCTGCTCCGGGTCGAGGGTTTCCAGCAGCGCCGAAGCCGGGTCGCCCTGGTAGCTCTGGCCCATCTTGTCGATCTCGTCGAGCATGATCACCGGGTTCATCACTTCGACGTCTTTCAGCGCCTGCACCAGTTTGCCCGGCTGGGCACCGATGTACGTGCGGCGGTGGCCCTTGATCTCGGCTTCGTCGCGCATGCCGCCGAGGCTGAAGCGATAGAACGGCCGGCCGAGGGATTCGGCGATCGACTTGCCGACGCTGGTCTTGCCCACGCCCGGCGGGCCGACCAGCAGCACGATGGAGCCGCTGATCTCGCCTTTATAAGCGCCGACGGCAAGGAACTCGAGGATGCGGTCCTTGATGTCGTCCAGCCCGGCGTGGTGCTTGTCGAGGATTTTACGGGCGTGCTTCAGGTCGAGTTTGTCCTCGCCGTACACGCCCCACGGCACCGAAGTGGCCCAGTCGAGGTAGTTGCGGGTGACCGCGTATTCCGGCGAGCCGGTTTCCAGAATCGACAGTTTGTGGGTTTCCTCTTCCAGACGCTTTTGCACCTGCGCCGGCAGGACTTTGCCTTCCAGGCGTTGTTCGAACTGTTCGAGGTCGGCGCTGCGGTCGTCTTTGGTCAGGCCGAGTTCCTGCTGGATAACCTTGAGCTGTTCCTTGAGGAAGAACTGGCGCTGATGTTCGCCGATCTTGCGGTTAACCTCCGCGGATATCTCCTTCTGCAGGCGCGCGACTTCAACTTCTTTGCGCAGCATCGGCAGGACTTTTTCCATGCGCTTGAGCATTGGCACGCAGTCGAGCACGCCTTGCAGCTCGGCTCCGGTGGCCGAGGTCAGGGCAGCAGCGAAGTCGGTCAGCGGCGACGGGTCGTTGGGGCTGAAGCGGTTGAGGTAATTCTTCAGCTCTTCGCTGTACAGCGGATTGAGCGGCAGCAGTTCCTTGATCGCGTTGATCAGCGCCATGCCGTAGGCCTTGACCTCGTCGGTCGGCTCGGTCGGCTGGTGCGGGTATTCGACTTCCACCAGGTACGGTGGGCGATGGTGTTTGAGCCAGGTCTTGATGCGAACCCGGCTCAGGCCTTGGGCGACGAACTGCAGTTTGCCGTTCTCGCGGCTGGCGTGGTGGACTTTGACCAGGGTGCCGTATTCGGGCAGGGCGCCGGTGTCGAAATGGCGCGGGTCTTCCTGGGGGGTGTCCATGAAGAACAGGGCCAGCGAGTGGTGTTCGGATTTGCTGACCAGTTCGAGGGTTTCGGCCCACGGCTCTTCATTGACGATGACCGGCAGGACCTGGGCTGGGAAGAACGGGCGGTTGTGGATCGGGATGATGTAGACCTTGTCCGGCAGGTTCTGGCCGGGCAGGGCGAGGCCTGTGCCGGAGCTGGTGTGTTCGATGTGCTCGGCTTCGCTGTAGTCGTCGGGGTTGTCCGGGAGTTCCTGCTGGTCGGTCATGGGGCACCTGCGCAATGGGGTATGGGGTCTTAGATGGGGCAGGGGGTGGGTGGTTTCAATGGGGGGTGGTGTTTCTGCTTGTGTTCAGGGTTTTGACAGGGGGTTGGCCTTGGCGGCCTCTGGGCCGACCAGGTTTTGGTTGGTTTGGGGGCATATCCGTTTTTTCGGGGGGCGGCCGGCGGTTTCGCCCTTACGGCGAGGCACTTTTTCCAGACGCCGAAAAAGTACCCAAAAAGGCTTTGCTCCTGCGTTCGGCCCTCGCAGGCTCGGGTCCCTTCGCTCCGGAATCGATCCGGGCGCAGCGGCTACGGTTTGCTTCGCTGCACCTACTTCCGCTG
>NZ_JBUDGD010000034.1:0-60535 GCF_055484735.1 Pseudomonas sp. 15C
CAGCGTATTCCCAACTACCGCAACCTGATGAACAGCTACTCGGCGCTGACGGCGCAGCAGAAGTAATCGGTATCGCTGTACAACAAAGCCCGCTTTGAAAGCGGGCTTTTGTCGTTGCCACCTTAAACACACCGCTCCCACAGTGGACCGCATTTCAATTGAAGAACCACGAACAAATTGTAGGAGCTTGCCTGCAAGCGATGGCGGCCCGACATTCAATATGGATTTTGAATTACGAAGCGCGATTGCAAGAAAGCCACGCATCGGGTTAAACCAGAACCACCAGATCAGAATATCGAGCGACCAACGGATCGGCCGTAAGCAACCTCATCGGTTCGGTCATGGCTGTGGCAACGATAATGCGATCAAACGGATCCCGATGATGGTGTTCAAGATCCTTCACAGCTATGGCGTGTTCCGTGGTCACCGGCAATTCGATAAACCCGCTATCAAGGCAATGTTGGCGGACGTCATCCAGATCAACATCCAATTTACCGAGCCCGACCTTGATAGCCATTTCCCAAAAAGTGGCGGCACTGATGTAGATATCGGCAGCGTTTTCAATCAGCTTTCTGGCTTTACCAGACAATTTGGCGTCATCACTGAGCGTCCAGAGCAGAATATGTGTATCAAGCAGTAGCCTCATGTCTGAGTGCCTTCGAATGCATCCAGCATGTCATCGGGCAATGGTGAGTCGAAATCTGCAGGCAGCAACAGTTTGCCCTTCATTGCACCAATACGCTTTGCGGTCGGTTTTCCCGCAGGAACGAGGCGAGCCATCGCCCGGCCATGCTTGGCAATCGTGATGACTTGTCCAGCGGCGGCATCATCGACAAGTTTGGATAGGTTGTTTTTAGCTTCGGCCAGCGGAACGATGATCATCAGTTCACTCCAATATTCTGGACAAATATAGCCAGAATAATTTGGCGCTGCCAATCCCTCGGCGCTTTCAGCCCATTTGGAAAAGATGTCTCTATGCATTTTCGCCTCGCTGTTCTTTCGATTGAACAAGGCTTCACCATAGAACTATCCATTCACGCTGGCTGTAGGACGAAACGGAGGTTGCAGCGAGAGCTTTCGGCATTTGTCCACGGACAGAACAAAATCGGTAAAAAGTCATACAAACGACTCTCTGGCAAGCCAGCCGCCACTCAGTTTTTATGTCGCTGTACCGATACGGTTCACACCCCAAACGGAAATGTGTCCTCTTCATGACTCGATGACTCCGGGCTCGACAGCGGTGTAATCGCCGTGGTCTGCGCGCACCATAAATACGCATCGAATTGCTCACTGAGGGTGGCGTCGAAGTAGTGGCTTTGGCGTTCGGTCTGCGGGCGGTAGATCACCCCGATCGCGCGTTCGAGCAGGCGCCGCGTGAGGGCTTCGCGCAACTCGGCGCGATCTGCCGCGCGCCAGTCATATAACGCCTGCGGGCAACCGGCCTCGACACAGGCGCGCTCCCAACTGCGCGGCAGGGCGGGAAGCACATTTTTGATCTGCATCGGCGCGTCCCAGTCGTCGGCAGCAGCCACGCTGCCCTGATCGGTGCCCATGCCGATCAGCACCGCGTCTTTGCCGAAGGCTTGCCGGCACAGCTGGCCGAGGGTCAGTTGGCCGCTGTCGCCCATTTGCGTGGCGCGGGCATCGCCGATGTGCGAATTGTGCGCCCAGACGACCACTTTCGCCTCGTGCGCGTGGCGCATGCGCAACGCTTGGAGGGTCTCGAACATGTGCCGGTCGCGCAGGTTCCACGATTCGCGGCTGCCGCGATACATCGCTCGATAATATTGTTCGGCGGCGTGCACGACGCGGGCGTTCTGGGTGGCGTTGAACAGCGCTTCGCCGTCGTTTTTCATCAGACTCAGACGTTCATTCAACAGGGCCTGAAGTTGTTCGAGCACGGCGCGTTCGCAAGTGGCCATGCCGCCCACTTCTGTGAAATGCCCGTAGAGCGCCGGATCATCGTGCCAGGGATTCAGGCAGGCGTAGCGCTGTTGTGCTTCGCGGGCCATGGCCGGGTCGGTGTCTTGCAGATAACCCAGCACCTCGCGAATCGAACTGCGCAGGCTGTACACGTCGAGTCCGCGAAACTCCACACGCTGCTCTGCTGGTTGCGCCTGGTTGTATTGCTGCAACCAGCGGGTAAACGCCTGCACATCGGTGTTGCGCCACATCCACGTCGGGAAGCGTGAGAACGCCGCGTCGTGCCAGGCCCCTTGGCCTCGGCCGCGCACGCAGCGATCAATCTGATCGGCGTCCGGCCAGTCAGCCTCGACCGCGACAATGGTGAAACCATGATGGGCAATCAGATGCCGGGTGATCGCCGCGCGTGCTTCGTAGAATTCGTGAGTGCCGTGGCTGGCTTCACCGATCAGCACCACCTGGGCATCGGCGTAGCGGTCGAAGAGGTCGGCAAAGGCGTCACTGCCAACATTCGGCAGCGGTTCGGCGTACTCCATGAGGGTCGAGACCAGAGTGTCCATGTGCGGATTCTCCGTGGAGGGTTGTGCATTGGAAAACCCACAGCAAACAGCGGTTCCATCGGACTGAGCGGACGGCTGCCTGCCCGGCGATGCACCGTTCGTCCAGCGTTGGGCACTTGCCCGGCCTGGGCTTTTCTCAGTTCTAACCCCTGTGAATCACTACGGAGAGCAGACATGAACATTGACGAAAACGCACCGGGCAATCAGTCGCAGCAAGGCGCAACACGCCCGACCGACAACGAGGCCGGGCAAGATTCCCCGCGCAAAAAACCCGAGGTGCCGCTGCCGGCCGATGACGAAGCACCGGTTGATGAAGACATGGCGGATGTCGACGCGACGAACTCGGTTTCGCAGGAACATCCCAAGCCGCAATAACAGCGCAAACGCAGGCGTAGACAGTTGAGGGAGTGTTGCAGCTCAAAAGCCCCTCACCCTAACCCTCCCGAAACGTCGGACCGCCCGGGGGGAGAGGGGACTGATCGCGTGGGATATGAGACGTGCATCGACCTGAGCGCTCTGCGTAGAACTCAAACCTCGAAAGCGACAAGGATCGGCTCCCTTTCCCCCTCGCCCCCTGTGGGGAGAGGGCTGGGGTGAGGGGGCTCGATTCAGGCAACCCCACACAAATCACGCCGGGCTAACAAGCCGCTTACACTCCCCGAACCGCCTGATGAATCTCCGTCACCGACATCGTAAACACCAGCTTCGATTTCCCCTGATTGGCATACTCATGCGGCACATCGGTCCTGGCCACAGCCGAGCAACCCGGGCCGATGATCAGTTCAACCTCGCCAACCTTGAGCCGCAGCGTGCCTTTCTCGACGTGAAACAGTTCGGTGGTGCCGTGCGGGTGGCCGGGAGAGCTGTAGCTTTCGCCGGGGAACATCTCCCAGCGCCACAATTCGAGCATGTTCGGCCCGCTGGTGCCGGCCAGCAAGCGCGCCGATCCACCGAGCTCGCCGTGCCATAACGTGGGAATGTCCTGACTGTCGATCAAATGCGCCGCGGGTGTGTCGGCGACGTTGACGAAGTCCGCCACGGAAAGCCCCAGCGCAGCGGCGATCTTGCACAGAATCGCGATGCTCGGGTTGGCGGCGCATTTCTCGATTTCGACCACCATGCCCTTGCTCACGCCGGCGCGGCGCGACAGTTCGTCGAGGGTCATGTTCTGCTGTTTTCGGGCCTGCTTGAGAGTGCGCGCTACGGCTTCGCTTACGCTCTGGACGTCGGCGCCGGCCTCGGTCGATATATTGACTTTTTTGGTCATTGGTCGCTAGCATCGGTTGAAATTCAGATTTAAGGGGATTCTGGGATGCTGTCTGTCGTGCCGTCAATCGATCCGGCTGTTGCGCAACTGGCGCCGGGCTTCAGAGCGTTGAGTATTGTCGTGCAAGCGGCGCCGATTACCCGCCCGCTGATTGCCGGCGAAGCGCTGGCCAACGCCTGTCAGACGGTGACCTCGGGCGGTCCGGAGTGGGCGGCGGCGCATCTGCAGGCGTGGGCCGAGGTGTTCCGCCGCTTCGGCGCCAAGCCGCAACGTACGCCGTGTTCGGCCGAAGCACTGCGCAAACGCGTGCTGCGCGACGGCAGCCTGCCGAGCATCGACCCGGTGGTTGATCTCTACAACGCCATCAGCCTGGCCTACGCGATCCCGGTCGGTGGCGAAAATGCCCAGGCCTACGTCGGCGCGCCACGCCTGGTGGTGGCCGACGGCAGCGAACCGTTCGACACCATGAAGGAAGGCGCCCCGGCCCATGAATTCCCTGACGCCGGTGAGGTGGTCTGGCGCGACGATCAAGGCGTGACCTGCCGCCGCTGGAACTGGCGCCAGGGCGTCAGAACCCGCCTCGATGCCCAGGCGCAGCAGATGTGGTTCATCCTCGAAAGCTTGCCCGAGATGCCGCTGGAAGCACTGACCGAAGCCGGCGACAAACTCATCGAAGGCCTCCAGCAAATGATGCCCGGTGCCGAGATCGAAAGCATGTTGATCGGACCGGGGGCGGGCTGATCTGCGCCCGTGAATCGGTATCGCAATTCAATTCACCCACCTAGGCGCTCGCCCACGCTTCGCGATACTGCAACAGAAAATCCACAAACGCGCGCACCCGCTGCGGCACATAGCGGCCGTGCGGGTAGAGCAGGGTGTAGGGCCGTGAACGCCCGGCGTAGGGCTGCAACACCTCGATCAGGCTGCCGTCGGCCAGCTCTTTTTCGACGATGAACTTGTAGGTCTGGAACACCCCGGCGCCGTGCTTGGCCAGGGTAACGCCGCCGAGTACGTCGTCGGAACAGGAATAGCCGCCGTCGGACATGACTTCGCGGTCCTCACCGTTTTCCTGAAACAGCCAGGAGATGCGCCGACCGCTGCTTGGCAGCTCGAACTGAATGCAGTCATGTTGCACCAGGTCTTCGAGGGTGTGCGGTGTGCCGGCCTTGTCCAGGTAATCGGGAGAGGCAACCACCACCAGTTTCGCGTCTTCGAGCAGACGCGCGATCATGCTCGAGTCGGGCTGGGCGCGGACGCGGATCGCCAGGTCGTAGCCTTCGCCGACGAAGTCGATGTTGCGGTTGCCCAGGTGGATATCGACGCTGACCTGCGGATACAGCGCACGGAATTTTGGCAGCAGCGGCAGGATACGGTGGTGGCCGTAAGTGGTCGGCAGGCTGATGCGCAACAGACCCGACGGCGTGGTCTGCGCGCCCATCACTTCCTGCTGTGCCTCGACCAGTTGGGTCAGGGCCTGGCTGCACTGGAGGAAGAAGTTTCGCCCGGCTTCGGTCAGGCGAATGCTCCGGGTGGTGCGGGCAAACAGGCGTGAACCCAAACGTTGTTCCAGACGCAGAATCGACCGGCTGACAGCCGCGGGGGTGACCCCGGCCAGTTGCGCGGCGGCGGTGAAGCTGCCGGCCTCGGCGGCGAGGCAGAACAGCTCGATACTGCCCAGTTGCAGGTCATCAAAATGGCGCTTCATGTGGGTACACCGAGGTTTGCCTGACATGTGATCCTCGGTGTTATCTCACGAAGCAGCACCGCCGGTACACACCGGCGGGGAAGCGGGGAGCGATCAGTGGCCAGCGCTTTGGCCGCCGTCGACATGGAGGATTTCACCAGTGACGAAGTTCGCGGTGTCGAGGTACAGAATCGCCTGGACGATGTCATCGATCTCGCCCATATGGCCGACCGGATGCAGACTGCCAAGGGCCGCGTGGGTCTCTTCGCCGTGCATCGGCGTTTTGATGATGCCAGGCGACACCGCGTTGACCCGAATGCCACGTTTGGCGTACTCGATAGCCAGGGATTTGGTCGCTGCGTTGATGCCACCCTTGGTCAGCGAAGCGAGGACCGACGGCACGCCGTCAATCGCGTGGTCGACCAGGCTGGTGGTGACGCTGACGATGTGGCCGCTGGCGTTCTTCTGCATTTCGGCGATTGCCAATTGTGAGATGTAGAAGAAGCCGCTCATGTTGGTCGCCACGACCTGGGCGTAGTCGGCGTGGCTGTACTCGGTGAACGGCTTGGCGACGAAGATCCCGGCGTTGTTGACCAGCGTGTCGATCCGGCCGAAGCGGGCGACGGCTTCACGAATCACCCGCTCGGCGGTTTGCGGGTCGGCGATGTCACCGGCGACGGCGAGAATATCCGGGTCTGTCGAAGGCTGGATCGAACGCGAGGTCGCGACCACTTTGTAACCGCGCTCGCGGAAGCTTTTGACCAGACCTGCGCCAATGCCTTGCGAGGCGCCAGTGATAACCACAACTTTGTTGGAGGTGTTCATGATGTTTCCTCTATGCAATCTGAATGGATTGGTTAACGACTTGCGAAATCTCAGGCGTGCGCCGGAACCTGCGCGGCCTGGCGTAACGCTTGCTCGTAATAAGCGACGGACTGCGAACCGGCGATGAGCTGTTGGTCGTCGATGACCATGGCCGGAACCGAATCGATGCCGCGCAGTTGGTAGAACCGTTCGAGTTCACGCACTTCCGTGGCAAATTCCCCGTTCGCCAGCACGGCCTGCGCTCGCTGGCTGTCGAGGCCGACGGCGCCAGCCAGAGTGACCAGCGTGGCGTGCTCATCCGGGTTCTGGCCGTCGCTGAAGTACGCCTTGAGCAGCGCGCGTTTCAGTGGCCGTTGCAGCCCTTGTGTTACGGCCCAGAACAGCAGGCGATGGGCATCGAAGGTGTTGTGAAAGTGGCTGCGTTTTTCCAGGTCGAAGTGAAAACCGATCTGCGCGCCACGTTCGATGATCATCGCGTTGCGGTCCGCCACTTGCTCGGCGCTGCGCCCGTATTTGCACATCATGTGGGCAATGGCGTGCTCGCCTTCGGCGGGCATGTCCGGGTTCAGTTCGAACGGTTTGTAAGTCAGTTGCACCTCGACTTCACCGGCCAGATTGCTGATCGCCTGTTCCAGCGCGGTGGCGCCAAGGGCGCACCAGGGGCAGACGACATCCGAAACGAAATCTATTTTTACCGTGCGGCTCATGACTGCGAATCCGCCAGTTGCTTGCGGTACTCGGTGGTGCTGATGCCGGCGTAGCCCCAGTTATCGGTGTCGACTTCTTCGATGACGATGTGGGTCAGGTGCGGATCCTTTTTCAGCACGCGGGTCATGGTCTCGGTGATTTCCTGGATGACCTGGGCTTTCTGCTCGCGGGTGACGCCGTCGCGGGTGATACGAACGCTGATGAAAGGCATGTGAGCTATCTCCAGTCGCTGGCCCGTCGGAGTGAAGGGCCGCTGTTGGAGTGAACTTTAGGGGGCAGGGTTGAATTGATAAATGGGGCTTGCGGTACTTCATTTGTGATGCGGTGTATCTAATCGAAGCGTGCTGATCACGGTTCGAGGGGGGAGAATTTCAGGCGAGCAGTTCCTCGATCCAGCGCGTCTGTTGCGCGAGGGCTTGAAGCTTTTCCTGCGGCACGGTCTGTCGCGCCTGGGCGAGGCGGGTCAGGGTTTTCTGCTTGAGGCGTAGTCGATGCTGCCATTTGCGGATGAAGGCCGGGCTGCGCGTCTGCATCTGCACTGGGCCGAAGTACAGTTGCTGGTCGGTGTAGCTCACCGGGCCGTCGCGCTCGGCCACGATGATTTCGTAGTCGAAACGGTTTTCATGCAGCACTTCTTCGCTGAGGATGCGGTAATCGTGCTCCATCAGCCATTCACGCAAAGGCTGTTCGCCGCCATTGGGTTGCAGGATCAGGCGTTCGCGGCCGCTGAGGTGGGCCTTGCCCGCTTCGAGGATGTCGCGGATCGTCTCGCCGCCCATGCCGCAAATGCTGACGGCTGTGATGCCATCGTCCGGTTTGATCGCCGCCAGACCATTGGCCTGCCGCACGCTGATGTGCGCCCGCAGATCGTTTTCACGCACCGTGCGTTGCGCCGCCCGGAACGGCGTCAACGCCACTTCGCCCGCCACCGCTGCGCTGATCAGGCCGCGGCGCAGCAAGGCGACCGGCAGATAAGCGTGATCCGAGCCGATATCGGCCAGCCGCGCACCGACCGGCACGTGTGCAGCCACGCGCTCAAGGCGCAGGGACAAAGTCTGTTCGTTCAACGGCAACCCCTTTCAACACCAGCCTGCGGCTCGACGGCAGGCAAAGGGGTGCGACTCTGGCGAGCCGCGCTTGAGCTGTCAAATCGCGCCGACAGAATCGTTGCGCCCATCGCCAGCGCCAGGCTGGAGATGGGCGCGCGGGGTTAGCCGGCCAGGGTTGCGTTGTCGATCACGAAGCGATATTTCACGTCGCCCTTGAGCATGCGCTCGTAGGCGTCGTTGATCTGCTCGGCGCCGATCAGTTCGATGTCCGAAACGATGCCGCGCTCAGCACAGAAATCGAGCATTTCCTGAGTCTCGGCAATCCCGCCGATCATCGAACCGGCGATGGTGCGGCGCTTGGTGATCAGGTTGAACACGTTGGGCGACGGGTGCGGCGAGGCGGGCGCGCCGACCAGCGTCAGGGCGCCGTCACGCTTGAGCAGCACCAGAAACGCATCGAGATCGTGGGGTGCGGCGACGGTGTTGAGGATCAAATCGAAGCTCTTGGCATGCGCGGCCATTTCTTCGGCGTTGCGCGACACCACCACTTCATCGGCGCCCAAGGCTTTCGCCGCGTCGCGCTTGGATTCCGAGGTGGTGAAGGCGACGATATGCGCGCCCATCGCGTGCGCCAGTTTGATACCCATGTGCCCCAGCCCGCCGATGCCGACGACACCGACTTTCTTGCCCGGCCCGGCGTTCCAGTGACGCAGCGGCGAGTAGGTGGTGATGCCCGCGCACAGCAGTGGCGCGACGGCCGCCAGTTGTGCCTCGGGATGACGGATGCGCAGGACATAGCGCTCGTGCACGACGATGTTTTGCGAGTAACCACCCAGCGTCCAGCCCGGCTCATCCGGGGTCGGGAAGTTGTAGGTGCCGACCATGCCGTCGCAGTAGTTTTCCAGACCGCTTTCACAGTCGTCGCAATGTTTGCAGCTGTCGACAATGCAGCCGACGCCGACCAGATCACCGACCTTGAAGTCTGCAACATGCGCACCCACCGCCGAAACCCGGCCGACAATTTCATGGCCCGGTACGCAAGGGAATTGCGTACCGGCCCATTCGGCGCGCACCTGATGCAGGTCGGAGTGGCAGATGCCACAGAAGGCGATGTCGATCTGTACGTCGTGGGCGGCCGGCGCGCGGCGCTTGATCTGCAGCGGCTCAAGGGGTTGGTCGCCGGCGTGGGCACCGTAAGCGTGTACAAGCATGGGAACGTCCTCCATCGGTTTATCGTGAGGTTATTCTTGCGGGTCTGGCGTATCCGGTCATGGTGCAATCCTGTGCGATGCTTGCCTGATCCTGCGAGGTACCACAGACCTTGTGAATTTGTGACGTTGCGCCGACAGACGCTCAAGTGATTTGCAGGTAATCTGCCGACGCGCTGACTCAAACGCGTCAGCTGACTAAAACAAAACAAAAGCGGAGTCATTGATGCAACCAATCCGTCTCGGTCTGGTGGGCTACGGCAAGATTGCCCAGGATCAACACGTACCGGCGATCACCGCCAATCCCGGATTCCAGCTGGTTTCGGTCGCCACCCAGGGCAAACCCTGCGCCGGGGTCGAGAATTTCCAATCGTTGACCGAGCTGCTGGCCAACGGCCCGGCGGTGGATGCGATCGCGTTCTGTACACCGCCGCAAGGTCGCTTTGCACTGGTTCAGGAGGCCTTGGCCGCGGGCAAACACGTGCTGGTCGAAAAGCCGCCCTGCGCCACCTTGGGCGAGGCTTTGGCTTTGGTCGATCAGGCGCAGGCGCAAGGCGTCAGTGCCTTGTTTGCCTGGCATTCGCGCTACGCCCCTGGCATCGAAGCCGCTCGTGACTGGCTTGCCTCGCGCACCCTGCAAAGCGTGCAGATCGACTGGAAAGAAGACGTGCGCAAATGGCACCCCGGCCAGACGTGGATCTGGCAACCCGGCGGCCTCGGCGTATTCGACCCGGGCATCAACGCCTTGTCGATCGTCACCCACCTGCTGGCGCTGCCACTGTTTGTCGAAGCCGCCGAGTTGCGCGTGCCGAGCAACTGCCAGTCGCCGATTGCCGCCTCGATCAAAATGTCTGACGCGAACCACCTCGATGTGCGCGCCGAATTCGACTTCGACCATAGTCATGACGAACTCTGGAGCATCGAAGTGCGCTGCGCCGAGGGCGTGTTGCGCCTCGATAACGGCGGCGCGCTGCTGAGCATCGATGGCGTGCGGCAGACGGTGTCGGAAGAGGGCGAATACGCCGCCGTCTATCGACACTTCCAGCAGTTGATCGGCACAAAGGCCCGTGATCTGGACGTGCAGCCGTTGCGCCTGGTGGCGGACAGTTTTTTTGTCGGTAGCCGGGTGGCGGTTGAGGCGTTTTACGACTAGTCGTCAGGATCGCTCGCTTCGTGGCAGCGCTGCCTAACCACAGCGCTGCCACGCCGGCTCAACGCGGGTTAGGTTGATCATCCATCTCCGCATTGTCGGTTTCCCTGCGCACCCGTTCCGGGTCGAGACCGGTGCTGTCATCGTCCAGCGGAATTTCGCCCTCGTTGTCAGGGAGTTCATCGATGCCGCGATCCTTCATCGGATCGACTTCGGTGCGGCCCGGGCTCAACGGATCCGGGGTGGTCGGAAGCGGATCGTCCTGAACGGTTGCGCCTTGCAGGTTTGGGTCGTTGGTCATTTCACACCTCGCGTTGTGCGCTGTTTTATCGGCGTACAGGTTGGAGGTGCAGGGAAATCATGCCGTTCGATTTTTCCGCGTGCCGGTGGTCGGCTCAGCCGTGGAAACACGCTTTGTTGAATTTTCTCCGGTGACAGAAGATCCACAGCACAACCATGACACATGAGGAAATCGACATGAGCGCTTCATTCAAAGTCGGCGATGCGGTGCGCTGGAACTCCGAGGCCGGGGAGATTCATGGCACGGTGGTCAAGGTGCACACCCGCGATACCGAGTTCATGGGCCGCCATCGGCCGGCGTCGAAGGACTCGCCGCAGTACGAGGTCAAGAGTGACAAGACCGGTCACTTGGCCATGCACCACGGCGAGGCGCTCAAGCGCGTTAACTGACGCGCTCAATCAGAAACGCGCCAATCGGTAACGATCTCCCTTCGGCAAATCAGGCGCCGGATTTGAAGCCGGGAACGCCATCTGCACCAGCATTTCGGCGGTGACTGCTGCCTGGGTCAGGCCCAGGTGCTGGTGACCGAACGCGAGCAATACCTTGCCCTCGCAGACCTGATCGATGATGGGCAGCGAGTCCGGCAGCGAAGGGCGAAATCCCATCCACGGCGTTGCCGCTGCAGTGCTCAAATCCTCGCGAAACAGGCCTTGGCTCAAACGGTGCAATTGCCAGGCGCGTTGCATATTGGCCGGTTTATGCAGGCCGGCGAATTCCACCGTGCCCGCCAGGCGCAGGCCTTCGGTCATCGGCGTCATGATGAACTTGCGCTCCAGCGAGGTGACGGGGAAGGGCAGTCGACCGGTTTCGTGGGGTAGCATCAGGTGATAACCGCGCTCGGTGTCCAGCGGGACCTTTTTGCCGGTGAGGGCGGCGGTGAGTGGCGCCGAATGGGCGCCGCAGGCGATCAGCACGCGGCGGGCGCTGATTGGCCCGTTGTCGGTGTGCAGACAAACGCCGTTGTCCTGCACCTGACCACCCGCCACCCGCTGCTGCAAAAAACTCATGCCGCCAGCCTTGGCCGCATCGACCAACGCGGTCACTACGCGGTAGGGATCGATGAAATGCCCGGTGCTTGGGAAGAACAAGCCGCCCTGAATCCGTTCGCTCAGCTGAGGCGCGGTGTCGCGAATGGCGTCGGCCTGCCAGGCATCCACCGGCACTTGTTGCTGGTGCAACCTTTGCTGCAACGCCTCGATTGCCTGCCGTGATTCGCCGCGCTCGTACACCAGCAATGAACCGTCGACTTTAAGCAAATCGCTGCGCTGAATATCGCCGAGCAAACGTTGCCACGCCCCAAGGCTGCTTCCGTTCAATGCGCGCAAACCGGCGACCGTATTCTCGAACGGCTGCGCACGCAGATTCAGCAACAACCGAGTGAACCAC
This sequence comes from Pseudomonas sp. 15C, assembly GCF_055484735.1. Taxonomy (NCBI): domain Bacteria; kingdom Pseudomonadati; phylum Pseudomonadota; class Gammaproteobacteria; order Pseudomonadales; family Pseudomonadaceae; genus Pseudomonas; species Pseudomonas sp. 15C. Next base: position 12,062 of record NZ_JBUDGD010000034.1, read on the forward strand.
GGCAGCGCGCGCGGCAGGTAGCGCCAGTCCAGGCGCAACGGCCCCATCGGATCGAGCAGCATGCCCGGCAGGCGTTTGAGGATCGACACGTCGGCGATGGGAAAAACCTGCTCGGTCGCCAGATGCCCGGCATTGCCGAACGAAGCGCCATGGCCGTGGGGCTGCTGATCGATCACGACCACGCGCAAACCCTGACGGGCCAGACGCAGCGCGCAGGCAACGCCAATAATGCCGGCACCGACCACGGCGATGTCGTGCGCGGGGTTATTTGCCATGGTGTGTTCCTGAGAAAAAGAGGAGGAACTGCCGGCAACCTCGGGCTGCACGGCAGGTGCAAGTGCGTGACTCAGGCGAAGTCCTGTTCCGCCAACCAGTTTTCATACCAGTGACGGAACAGCGCATATTGCTGCTCGGCGTAACGCCGTTGCGAGTCGCTCAAGGCGTCGGTTTCGTTGAAGTGCAGGGTGTATTCCTTGTCGCCGTTGAGCACCATCAAATGCTTGTAATACAGGACCAGATCGCAGCCCTCATCGAACGACGACAACACCGCCAGCGCCGACTCCAGCTCCCGCGCCTGGCGCCGCGCCCTGGCGTCGCCCTTGGCCGCTTGCTTGCTCAGCGCCACCAGTTGCAGCACTTCGCGCGGCAGGGCGTTGCCGATGCCGGTGATCGCGCCGGTGGCGTTGCAGTTGACGAAACCGTGCACCACTTGGGTGTCGACGCCGACCATCAGGGTCACGTCATCGTCCTTGGAGGTGATGTTTTCGGCGGCGTAACGCAGGTCGGCGGCGCCGCCGAACTCCTTGAAGCCGATAAGGTTCGGGTGCTCGCGACGGAGTTCGAAGAACAGCTCGGCGCGGGTGGCGAAGCCGTAGTAGGGGCTGTTGTAAATCACCGCCGGCAGGTTCGGCGCGGCTTGCAGAATCGCCGAGAAATGCGCCTTTTGCGCCGCCGCAGAAGCCCCACGCGACAGCACTCGCGGAATCACCATCAGGCCTTGCGCGCCGACTTTGGCGGCGTGCGCGGCATGGGATATCGCCTCCCGGGAATTCACCGCGCCGGTGCCGACAATCGTCGGCACGCCGGCCGCGACCAGCCGCGCCACGCCTTCCTGACGCTCGGCTTCGGTGAGCAGCGGCCAGTCGCCCATCGAACCGCAATAGACCACCGCGCTCATGCCGATGTCGACCAGTTCGCGACCCTTGGCCACCAGCGCGTCGAAGTCCGGGGTGCGCTGGGCGGTGCACGGGGTCATCAGGGCCGGCATGCAACCGGTGAAGATGTTGTCGCTCATTGTCATGACTCCTTGGCACAGCATTCGAAGTAAGGTGAAAAACCAGCGTGGCGGCTCAGATGCCCCACGCGAACGGATCCTGTTCGTCGATCAGCAGGGTGCTGTCGGCGGTCATGTAGGCGCGGCCGGTGATGAACGGGCGAATGCGCTCGCCTGCCCATTCGAAGCGGCCTTCGAACTGGCTGCCGGTGATGCTCGCCTGCACCCAGAGCGCCCCGGGCTGCAATTTGTCGTCGGCAGCCAGGCAGGCGAGTTTGGCGCTGGTACCGGTGCCGCACGGTGAGCGGTCATAGGCTTTGCCGGGGCACATGACGAAGTTGCGGCTGTCGGCGTTGGCGTCATCGGCGAACAGTTCGATGTGATCGATGACCGCGCCGTCCTCACCGTAAATGCCCTGATCTTCAAGGGCTTTGAGCATGGCCCAGGTGTAGGTGGTGAGGTGGTCGACGTGGTCCATGGTCAAGGTCTGGCCGTGCTCGGAGACCAGGAAGAACCAGTTGCCGCCATAAGCGATGTCGCCGGATACCTGGCCAAAACCCGGCACGTCTACCGCCACCTGCTTGCGGTAGCGATAGGCGGGCACGTTGCCGACGGTCACGCTGCCATCCTCGTGCAGGGTGGCGCTGACCGGGCCTACCGGCGTGTCGATCCTGTGTTCGCCGGGCTGGATCTTGCCCAGGTACTGCAACGAGTTGATCAGGCCGATGGTGCCGTGGCCGCACATGCCCAGATAACCGGCGTTGTTGAAGAAGATCACCCCGCAGGTGGCCTCCGCCGAGACCGGCGGGCAATACAGCGCGCCGACCAGTACGTCGTTGCCGCGCGGCTCCAGCAGGCAGGCGCGGCGCCACTGATCATGCTGGCTGCGCAGGGCATCGCGTTGTTCGGCGATGGTCGCGCCGGGCAGGGCGGGGAAGCCGTCCATTATCAACCGGGTAGGTTCGCCGCCGGTGTGCGAGTCGATCACGTGCAATCGTTTCATGGGCATGTCCCGTAGATGATTTCAGTAGGCGCCGAGGACTCACGCTGGCGCTGGAGACAGCGACTTCACTTTCCGGCCTGACTCTGCACTCATCGACGCAGCAGCGATTGATGTTTTAGCGCGGCATCGATGACGAATTCAGCACAATGGCGCTGCTGGAACGCCACGCTCGACAGGCTTCGGGCGATGTTGCAATCTGCACGCGACCGCCGCAGATCGGGCACCTGGCCGATCCACGAACCGAGGACACTCTTTGATGCACAGCGCGCTTTCGATCCTGGCGCAGGGCGGCAACGGCCAGCGCCCGCAGACCCTCGAAGAACTGGTGGCGAGCGCCGCGCTGCTGTTACCGATGCTCGACGTGATCCCCAACGCGGCGATTTTCATCAAGGATCTGCAGGCCCGATATGTCCTCGCCAATCGCACGCTGGTGCAGCGCTGCGGCTTGAGGGATTTGCGTCCGTTGCTCGGCAAGACCAGTGCGCAGGTGTTCCCGGCGCAACTGGGGCCGGGTTACACCGAGCAGGATCGCAAAGTGCTGGAGGAAGGGTTTGTGCTGCAGGATCAGCTCGAACTGCATCTGTATGGCAGCCGCGAGCCGGGCTGGTGCCTGACGCACAAACAGCCGCTGTACAACCGTGGCGGAGAAATCATCGGCCTGGTCGGGATTTCCGTGGACCTGCAATCAGCCAGCGAAACCCACCCGGCGTTCGAGCGGCTGGCGGCGGTCGACGAACACATTCGTGCCAACTTCAATCGCCGGGTGACGCTGGGCGAACTCACGCGCATCGCCGGCATCTCGGTGGCGCAACTGGAGCGCTACTGCAAACGCGTGTTCCATCTGACGCCGCGGCAGATGATCCAGAAAATACGCCTGGAACACGCGCACCGCTTGCTGCACAGCGACCTGCCGATCACTGACGTGGCGCTGCAATGTGGCTACACCGATCACAGCGCCTTCACCCGCCAGTTCAAGGCCTCGACCGGGTTCACCCCACGCGAGTATCGGCAGGCGACAGGCAATTAGAACTCACAGCAACACCGCCAGCCACGCCGAAATCAGCAGCAAAAGCGCCAGCGCGGCATTCATGCGCCGGTACGCCCGTGCGGAGCCGAACAACCGCGTGCTGCCCACCCCGAGCAGCGCCCAGAAGGTCATGCACGGCAGCGAGACCAACAGAAAGGCCAGTGACAACACCAGCAGGCGCAAGGTCTTGTCGCCTCCGCCGACGAACACACTGACCACCGCCACGGCCATCATCCATACCTTCGGATTGACCAGTTGCAACAGCGCCGCGCCGAAGACGCTGATGCCTGGGGATTGTTGCTGAGCGGGGTCCAGCGACGGCGGCGGGCTGCGGAAGATCTGCCAGGCCAGCCAGCTCAGCCAGAGCACGCCGCCCCAGGCCATGGCGTGTTGCACCAGCGGATAGCGCAACAGCGTTTCGCCAGCGCCCAGGCCCACCACCAGCACAATCAGCGCCGCCGCAGTGCAGGCGCCGAAGATGATCGGCAGGGTGGCAAGCAGGCCCTGCCGGGAACTGTGGCTCAGCACCAGAATATTGGTCGGGCCGGGCGTGATCGAAGCCACGAAAGCGAACAGCAGAAAGGGCAGTAATGAGGCCATGATGCGCAGATCCTGAAAGTTGAAACAGGCCTGCATGATCGCCAGTCGGCGCGCCTCAGTCTGGAAGGTTTGAGCAGCGCTTGCGGTAGTCTGCCGGGGTCAACTGGTAGGCGCGTCGGAACCAGCGGCCCAGGTGACTCTGATCGGCAAACCCCAGCACACAGGCAACCTCGGCCGGCGTCTCGCCGCGCGCCAGCAACTGCCGCGCCTTGGCCAGGCGCAACTGGATCAGATAGGCGTGCGGGGCCAAGCCAAAAGCAGCCTTGAACGCGCGGCTCAGGCGAAACCGGTCGACCCCGCAGATCTTCGCCAGATCATCCAGACCAATGTCTTCAAAGGCATGCGCGTGCAGATAATCCCGCGCGACCTGCGCTACCAGCGGCAAGCGTGGATCAATCGGCTGACGCTTGCGCCAGTCGAGGTGGCGAGTCAACGAGCCCAGCAGCCCGTCGATGGCGGTTTGGCGGACGATGCGCAAATCGCCGTCGTGCAGCGCATGAAAGGCCTGAACAATCGCGGTGGCGAGACGCGGGTCCTGGCTCAGCGTGTCGGCAAATCCCGGCTGACTGTTCGACGGTGCGTCTTCGTAAAGCGCATGCACTTCGCGCTCGAGCCAGTGCGGATCGAGGTACAGCATCGAATAGGTGAAACCGTCCTCGGTCGGCGCATGGCCGTCATGAATTTCCCCCGGTTCGAGCAGAAACACCTGGCCCGGCGTACTGCGATGGCGCCTGCGCCGGCAATTGAATTGCTGCACGCCTTGCTCGGTGACGCCGACCAGAAAACTGTCGTGCCAGTGCGGGTCGTAGGCATGCCCTTCAAAATGAGCGCGAATCGATTCGATCCCGGTGTCGACATCCTGGGACAGTTCGATCCAGTTGCGTTTATCCACGAAGGCTCCAGGGTTCGGATTGGCGAAGTACGGCTGGATAAAATACCGCGCAATGGCTTGAGGCGTTTAGAACATTTGTGCAGAACGCGCCTGCAACTCGCCGAGCGTATTGGCAGGACATTTTGCCGCGACGAAAAAAAACCGGCGTAATCAGCCGGTTTTTTCTTCAAGCGATCGTCTGAACGACGCTCTGCGCAATGCTCAGACGCTGACTGCCTCCACCGGCGCCTGTCCTCGCGCAAAGCGAGTGGCCGAAGTTTGCAGCAACAGGGCCACCGTCAATGACACCAACAGGAACGGCAACAGCCAGGCGTTTTCGATGATCGCCAGTTGCAGGCTGAGTATCAGCAGCAGCACCGGCGTGGCCAGCGCGTTGGCTTTGCTCACGTACAGGCCCACGGCGGCTTCGCTGTAGCGATAGGCGATCGCCACGCGGATGTGGACTCGTGCACCGCCGAATGCCATGCCGAGAATCAGCAGGCTCAGCGCCTTGAGCAGCAGCGTGTCAGACATCAGCCACCACATCGAAGTGGAAATAACGGCCAGAGCGATCAACGCGCAGAGGTAGGCGAGCAGGTTCCGTCCGGTATTGGCAATGATCACCAGCACGCCGATCAGGGCCATGCCCAGGCCAAATACGGCGTCGAGCACGCCGAGTTCGAACAGCGACCAGCCATGATTCGACACGTACACCGGCAGCATGAAATTGAAGGCGCCGAGAATGGGCCAGATCAGCACCATTGGCACAAACAGGGTTAACGGCAAACGCGCCGGCGCCACGACCTTGCCGGCCTCCTGAACCGCCACCGGCAGGCTGCGACGGCTATGACAAACGCCCGCGACCAGCAGGAAGCCGGCGCCGAGCACCAGCGAAAAACCCATCCCGTTCAATATCGGCATCAGACCTGCGGCCAGCAACGGCCCGACCATCAGCGCGGCCTGGCTCGTCGCCGTGGTCGCGCCGCTGATCCGCCGCACCGTGGTTTGATCCATGCCTCGTTGCAACTGGGTAAACCACATGTCCAGACTGGCCTCCAGCGACATGATCATCAGCCAGACGAACAGGTTGGTGACCAGCAGGCCGACCGTGACATTGCGCGACAGGCCAGAGATCAACGCCAGTCCGGTCAGGCACAAGACGAACCAGGCACTCATCTGGCGACCGTCCATGCGGCGTGACAAGCGTTTGATCATCACCGGTGTGATGAAGGCCGGTATGAACGAGCAGAAAATCGCCAGCGCCAACGGCAGGTAATCGTCATCGTTCTGTTTGAGAATGGTCCAGGTCAGCGATACCAGCAGTGCACCGGAAAACAGTCGATAAACCGTCGAGCAGAACAGGAAAACCGCCAGTTCCTTCGAGGTACTTTGTTGTTCACTCATTAGATCGATCCTTGCCCTTGGGCACACACGATGCTTGGATGGATGGCCGAGGTCAGCCCCGGCGCCCGGGTGGCGGGCTGCCAGGGTGATGGCTGTTCGGGCCGGGGTCAGACCAGCGTGCGCATGACCTCGAGGGTCCTGTCGATGTCCCGCGCAGTGTTGATGATGCCGGCCGAGAATCGCACCGTTGAATGCCGGTAGGGGGTGGCGCTGGCGATGATGTTGTGCGCCTTCAATTTCGCCACGATTTCCTTGGGCGTCGAACCCTTGACGTCACAGCAGACGATGCCTGCGGAAAACTCAGCGGCGCGCGGCGTGTGCAAGTACACATTGGGCAGTGCGGCCAGACCTTCTTTGAGTTGCCCGTTGAGTTCGGCCACACGATCAGCGATGCGCTTGCGTCCGATTTTCTTGATGAATTCGAACGCCTCGATCACGCCCCATTGGTTTTCAAATGCCAGGAACCCGCCCGGGCTGACCCAGGCTGCCTGCGTTTCGCCTTGCGGATCGCGCAGCTCACGCCAGGCATTGCCGGGCTCGGCGGCCATGATGGTGGGGATGGTCGGGACGATCTGCGCCCATTGGCCTTCGCGCGCCCAGACCAGCCCCGTACCATGCGGGCCGAGGATCCACTTGTGGGTGCCGGCGCTGAAAAAATCACAGCCGAGGCTGGCCACCTGGGCTTCGGAGCAACCGAAACCGTGCACACCGTCGATCACATAGATGATCCGGTCCGCCTCGGAGCGATTCTGATTGAGCCGCGCCACCAGCGCCCCGATTTCCTTGACCGGCAAACGCACGCCGGTACCGGAATGCACCCAGGTCATGGCGAGGATTCGCGTGGTCGGTCTGATGGCGGTTTCGATGCGTGCGACGATGGCGTCGACGCTGACATCCTCGGGGCCCTCATACAGATCGATGCGGCGAATGCTGCCGCCCCATTTGACGACGGCGAGGCGCATGGCCTCGTCGTGGGTATACCACTCGTGGTGGGTGGTGAGGATTTCCTGTTCGGGCTCAAGCTTCAGACCGTTGTAGATCATTGCCAGGCCCTGGGTGGTGCTGGTGGTCAGCGCGATGTCCTCGGCGCGACCGCCGGTGTATTCGGCAGCTGCGGCGCAAACCTTGCGCCAGACCATGTCGTCGGGCCTGGCGAACATGTTGTCTTCCAGGTAGGTGTAGGGGTTCTCATCGAACGCCTGGCGGTGGCGGGCCATGGCTTCGCGCACGGGTTTGGGGTTGGAGGCCAGAAAAAAATTGGAAATGTGCACGAACTGCGGCGACAGCTTGAACTGCGCGCGAACCGACGCCCAGTCGGCCGGATCGAACGGCGTGGTGGTGTCATTGTGCGCCGGTGCCTGAGCCGCCTGCGCGCTTGCCAACCCTGCAATCATGCTGCCTCCAATCAGGGACGCCCCGACAGTGGCGCCCATAAAATCACGTCTTCCCAGACTCATACCGATTCCCTGTCGATTCATAGTGAACTGCGCGCAGGACGCGCGAACATAGCATTGAAAATACGCTGGCCATAGAGGCCGACAGCCAGCCCGAGGACAATGAACACCACCGCGAGGATCTTGCTCGCCGGCACGCTTTCGTTGAACACCACCACCGAGCCGAGCATTCCGAAGATCGGCACCAGCAATGACAGCGGCGCCACCGTGGAAACCGGGTAGGTCTTGAGCAGCGAGTTCCAGATCCAGTAGGCGAACAGTGTGTTCGGGTACACCTGAAAGAGGATCGACAGTACGGCGGTCGTGTCCACCTGTTGGACGAACGCGGTGTAGCCGGCGCTGCCGTTGACCGCGTAGTCGAGGGCGAACAGCGGGATCGGTGCAAAGGCACTCGACCACACCAGGAAGCCAAAGACATCCTTGGTGCTGGCCTTCTTGTTGATGACGTTGGCCACGCTCCACGAAGCGGCGCCCACCAGCACCAGCAACACCCCGGGCACACTCACCGAACCGTCGCTGATCTTGATGATGCATAACAGCCCCGCCAGTGCGATCAGCATGCCCAGAATCTGGAAGCGGGTCAGCGCTTCCTTGAACACCCAGCCGCCGAGCAGAATGGTGAAGAAGGCGCTGAATTGCAGGACCAGCGAAGCGATGCCTGCGGACAGACCGGCCTTGATGCCAAGATTGACCACGCCCCACAGGCCGATGCCGAACACCAGGCCGTAGCCGATGATGTAGCGCCATGGCACATCGGGCTTGCGGATGAAAAAGATCGCCGGTAACGCACAGAGACTGAAGCGGATACCCGCCAGAATGAACGGGTCGACGGTGGCGAGCCCCAGTTTGATGACTGAGAAATTCACACCCCAGATCGCCGTGATCAATACAGCCAACACTACGTGCAGTGGTTTCATGGATGAATGGCCTTGAAGGTCAAAGGCGACGTCACGCAACGGACGTCAGGTCATGGGCGAGGCTCACCCGGGAAAACAGCGTTTGCAGCAGCGCGCGGGTCTGTTGCGGCTCGGCGGTCTTGACGATGCCGGCCAACGGCGCTTCGAACGCCGAATACGTCACGTGCTCTGGCAGCAGCGAGCCTGTCGGCAGTTCGTTCCACTGCACGATGTGCGGGCTTGCTCGCAGTTCCTCGGCGCCGTTGAGGCCCTGATAGATGCGTTGTGCATGGGTGTGGCCAGGGAACACGAACCAACCGAAACCGAGGTCCGGCGGCTGTGCGGCGAACGGCGCAATATCCAGTTCGCCATCGACGTGGATGCGCAATTCCAGCGACGGCAGATGAATGCCGGTCGCCAATTCATAGGTTGCAACCACATCTGCACCGCCGACCCGGTTGCCGACTTCGAGGAACACCGGTTCGTCGCCATCCATGATCGCTTCCAGGTGGAAGGCGCCGTTGTCGATCTGTACAGCCTGCAACGCTGCGCCCACCCAGGCGTGCATGGCCTCGGTGGTCGGCAGATGCCAGGAACCCAGCGCACTGCCGCGCTCCATATAGTCCAGGCAGGTGCCGACGTATTCGCTGGAGAGCAGGGTCAGGATGCGCCCATTGAGTACCAGTCCGTCGAAATGACGGATCGGGCCGCTGATGAATTCTTCGACCTGGAAGTCTTCGATGGGCAGCGCCAGTTCACTGATCTTGTGGCGGATTTCATCGAAGGCCTGCGCCGGTTGTGAGTGGATGCTGACGTCCATGCTCGATGCGCCACTGTGCGGTTTGAGCACGGTGGCGCTGGTCCATGGCACTCGCCCTTGCAGAGCCAGGTAGCGCTCCAGCGCCATGAAGCGCGGTACACGCAACCGGCGTGCCTGCACCGCGGCCTTCATTTCCAGTTTGTTACGAGCCAGCGTGACCGCCTTGAGCGAGGCCCCCTGAATGCTCAGGGTTTCGCGCAATCGCGCCGCATCGAGCAGTTCGTACTCGGACATCGAAATGACCCGGTCGAAGGTCTGCGGATGCTGCGCCAGCCACGCCAGGGTTTCGTCACAGGCGTTGCTCAGCCCCGGCCGGACCACGCGCGTGCAGCGCAGCTCTGGCGGCAGGGTGTCGATCGCCGATTGTTTACCCAGGTACGTGACGTCATGCCGTTCGTGGTCGATGCCACGGTGGTAGTCGATGCGAGGGTAGGGGACTCGGTGGAGAATCAGGATTTTCATGCCAGTGGTCTCGACGCGTGAAAAAAAGGCTCAGGAGGCGACTTTCAAGGGTTGCTCGCAGGCCAGGCTGCGGTTCAGCACCACCTGCCATTGTTCGCGCAGCACCGTCACCAGATCGCGAATGTCTACGCGCGGGTCATGCAAGGCGACGCAGGCGTGGGCAACGAAATCGCTGTTGTCTCTCGGGATCGCGTGGATCAACCGCGACTCCCCGGCGATCCATGCACATTCCAGTAGCGTGATGTCGGCGCTGGCCATGGCGAATGTTTGCGCGGCGCGGGTCAGTGTGTCCTCGACCAGGCTGTCGATCGCGCCGAGTCCACTGACATCCAGAGTCATGTCCTGCGGCACGCCGAACATCACGGTGGCCGCGCTGCAGGAAGCATCGGGCAGTTCGCGCGGGACGGTGGCGGCGAATACCGAATCGACCCACGCCGCGTACAGGTCCAGACCATGAACGGCTTTGGCCAGTGTCCAGATTTTCATCCCGCCCGGCCGCCGGTTGGGTTCGATGACGGCCGTGTGGTAATCCCTGTCGCTGAGCTTGATCTCGTTGTGAAACGGGCCGATTCGCTGGCCTACCAGGCGATTGACCTGCTCGCCGGTCAGCCGGATCGCCTGACGCTCCTGCGTGCTAAGGCGGGCGGGCAGAATCTGCGCAACCTCGACCGGATAGCGCCCGGTGGCGCTGACTTTTTCGGTGATGAACCACAGCTCGCCAAGCCCATCGTAGGAATACTCGCGGGTATAGGCGATAAAAGCTTCGGCCAGCACGCCGCCGTCCAGATACGGTGCGACCTCGGCAAACGCGTCTTCGCAGTCACCGCCCGGAGCAACCATGACCACGCCGCGATTGTTGCCTTCACACGCGGGTTTGATGACGAAACCGCGCTCCTGGCGCAGGGCAAAGTTGCGCACATCATTGACGCATTCGATCGGCTGAAAGTCGGGCAGCATCACCCCGAGACGGTCCAGCAGCGGTGCAATCGCTCGCTCGGCCTCGCGGTAGGCGAGCTTGTCGAAGGCCGCGAGCGCTCGTGCGGCGTCGTCCACCGGCAGGCCGAGCCGTTCGAGCAGCGCCGCGCCGCTGGCCACGGCGTTGTCGGAAAACACCAGCCCGGCGCTGATCCGGGCCGCGTCACCGGCCAGCCGATGCAAGGCCTGAGCGACGAAGTCGGTGGCCAGCGGGTCGGCGTCGATCACCCGGTCGCTGATCTGCAGGTCATGGTCTTGCGGGTTGGCCCGGATCAGCCAGGTTTCGGCTCCCCAGCGCTCGCGCGCATGGTTGCGCATATGCAGGACATCGCCGATCCGGCTCAGGTTGTAATCCACTATCAGCAATACAGGCGCACGCAGCGGCATGTTGGTCATCCTCGATACTTGTCAGTGTTCATGAACAGCAAGGCTGTGCCAGGCGCTGGCCTGGCGTAATCAAGGGGTGCCGGGTTCGTAGCGAATATCCAGCGCCGTTGCGGACAGGTGCGCCAAACGCTCTAGCTCCTCGGCCTGGCGGCTGCGATCGAAGGCCCACAGCAACTGGCCGAGAAACACCTCTCGGGCATGGGCTGGAATCACATCGCCGGCCTTGAGCAGGATGTGCTTGACGGTGGGGGCGAGGGGCAGCTCGTTCAGCGCCACCGAACTCAACGTTCCCGGTTGAGCGAAATACACCCGGAAGAACGTCGCCACCGACTGTGCACTGGTGCCATCCGCCTGCCACTGGAACGCGTTCAGCTGTTGCGCGAGGGCATCGCGTGGCGCGTGATCGTCCTGGCTGGCCAGCAACAGATCCAGCCACAGCGACAGCATGCTGTGGCCGTGGGTGACGGCTTCGACACTGTGGGAAATCAGGCTGCCACCCACGCGTGGATTGATCTCGATCAGATCCCAGTGCTGCCCGGTAAAACGTGCCTCGATGTGATAGCAACCCCAACGCAGCGCCATGCACTTCAAGACTTTTTCCAGCCACTGCAGGCCCGCCGCGATCTGTGCCTGATCGAGGCTCGCCGGGGGCGTGGTGCAACTGTCTTCAAGGACGGTGTCAGCGGTTTCGGTCACTTCGTATTTTTCGTGGATGGCAACGACATGCGTCTGGCCGTCGATCAACAAAGTCTCGAAGCTGAATTCCTGGCCGGCAATGTAATCCTCGGCCATGAACTGCAGCCCGTCATTGAATGCCGAGGCGTATACCGTGTCCTCGACCGAGGCCAGGCGCAGCGTTTCGAGGGCCTTCCAGGTGGTGTCCTCACGCAGCGGAAATGCCGCGTAGGACGCAATTCCGTGAATCGGTTTGATGAAATAACGCGCGCTCTGCGCTTGCAGCGTTTGCAATACCGGTGCGGTCAGCGCGTGCGCACGGGCTTGCGACAAACCGGCATCGGCCAGTTGATTGCGCACATTGAGCTTGTTGCGCAATGCCAGGGCCTGCTGCGCGTCGATGTCATAGGTGCCGAGCGCTGCGTTCGCCGCCGCCATCAAGTGCCGATAGCCTTCCCACACACTGATGCAACAGGTGACCTGTTCGCCCGACTTGTGCAGGGTTTGCAGGGCATTGTTGACGTCCTCCAGTTTCAATTGGTGGGAGTCGGCGGTGTAGAGCCGGTCCGCCCAGACCTGGATCTGCTCCAGGCGAGCCGGCACATGCTCGGCGAGCGGCAATGAAGTCAGCACGAAACACCGGAGCTGGCGCCGTTGCAGCTGCTCCTTCAAGTCCTCCAGGAAAGAAAAGCCACAGTGGCTCAGGATCAGAACACCGGGTCGATTCGAATTCATTGCCTGCTCCATGGCTTAAGCAGCCTTGTCTTGCGGCTTGGCCAGGGTGTCGATGTACAGCTCGCTGAAATACATGGCGAGGATTTTCTGGTGCTCGGCCAGGTAACGCTTCAGGGCTGCGATGTCCTGCTCGCCTTTGATCAGGAAGCGCAGGGCTGCCCAGACTTCACCCGGATGGTCATCGTTGATGTCGGTGTGGGAGTGCGACACCTGACCCACGATGTTCTTTTCGCCAACCGAAACCTTGAGCGCTTCGAGCTTGCGCGGCTCCAGCTTCACGTTGACGTACTCGACCAGGTAGGAATAGGCGATCACACCCAGTGGACCTTCGTGATCCAGCAGGTAGGAAAAGAAACCGGCCAGCAGTTTGGTCGACAGGTAGGGTTCGGTGGCGAGGAACTCTTCGCGGCTTACACCGACACGTTGCAGATCCTGGATGAACAGGTCGTCATGGAGCATTTCTTCCTGTTCGTAGTGAGCCCAGATCTGCGCGGCTTCCGGGCTGACCTTGGCAACCTCGACCAGTGCCTTGGCTTCGGCCACGCGCAGCAGACGGATGCGCCATGCGGTTTCGACCAGGTGGCGTTTGTAATAGGCGCTGTTGACGTCTTTGCCTTCCAAGTGTGCGGCTTGAGGCACGGTTTCGTACCATTGCTCAACTTGCCCGTCGATGATCCGGTCGATTTCCCCACGCAGATTTACCGAAGCGGCAGCGTTGAGGAAAGGTGTGCGATCACCATAGCCAACATTCTTTACACGGTTAAGCATATTCAAGCCTCTATTTTGGGTTTGTTTTAACGCGTTTAATAATGACCAGACTTCAACTGCAACTATCAGCCAATCACTTCTATGGCCAATTCACCTCTTATCAGGCACTGACAGGCCAGCCGGTATTCTTCTCCGCTGTAACCCAGTACCTCGATAAACGCTTCTTCGTCACCGTCCCGAGGATTCAACGCCTCAAGGCCCGAATTGACTTTGATCAGGCATGCGCCGCAGGCCCCGACCCGGCAGCCCAGCGGGATCACGTTCTTGCCGCCGGCTTCCCACTCGATGTCGGTAAGCGCGGAGTTGGCCGGCAGCTGAAATTCAAGTTGATGCGAAGTAATGGTGAGTGTGTGCAACGCCATACTGACCTCGGTTGAATATTAAGTTCGTGTGGCAGGCACACAGTTTCACGCCAGCGTTTTAAAACGACAGTGAGAAGTTCTTGAAAGTTATGAGCTTAGTTGGAGGTCAGCCCCAGATATAACCAGTAGAGCAGGGCGACAGCACTGATGGCCGCACCCAGAATACAAACAGCGACCCAGCCAAAGTGTGCATAGGTGTAAGTGGCCGCAATCGCACCAAGGCCACTGCCTACCGAGTAGAAACACATATAGGCGCCGACCAGACGGCTTTGCGCGTCCGGGCGAGCCGCGAAAATCAGGCTTTGGTTGGTGACATGCACCGCTTGTACGGCGAAGTCCAGCAGCACCACACCCACGACCATGGCCAGCAATGAGCTTTCGACAAACGCCGTGGGCAGCCATGACAGGGTCAACAACGCCAGGGCGATGCCGGTGGTGCGATTGCCACGTCCCTGATCCGCCAGGCGGCCGGCCCGCGCTGCTGCCAGCGCACCGGCCACACCGGCGAGGCCGAACAGGCCGATCTGCGTGTGCGTCAGCGACAGCGGTGGCGCACTCAGCGGCAGTACCATCGACGTCCACAGCACGCTGAAGGCGGCAAAGATCAGCAGGGCGAAGGTGCCTCTGACCCGCAGCGTGCGCTCGGTCAGGTACAGCTGGAACACCGATCGCAACAACTGCCAGTAACTGCCTTTGGCCGGCGGGGCTGCGGAGGCGGGCATGGTTCGCCACAACACGAGCGCCATCCCGATCATCAGCGCAGCCGAGACAAAGTAAACGCCACGCCAGCCGGCCAGATCGGCGACGGCCCCTGACACGAAGCGCGCCAACAGAATGCCCAGCACCACGCCGCTGGTGACCGTGCCGACGGCTGCACCGCGCTGTTCCGGGCTGGCCAGCGAGGCAGCGTAGGCCACGACCACCTGCACCACCACCGCCATCAGGCCCACCAGCACCATGGCACCGAGCAACATGCCCCAGTTACCGGCGAGTCCCACCGCACACAAGGCCACGGCCGACATCAGCATTTGCGTGAGGATGAGTTTCTTGCGATTGAGCAGGTCACCCAGCGGCACGATGAACAACAACCCTACGGCATAGCCCGCCTGAGTCGCGGTGACAACGATGCCGATCGTGCCCGGCGAAACGGCCAGGCTCGACGCCATGGACTCGAGCAATGGCTGGGCGAAGTAGACGTTGGCCACGGCCATGGCGCAGGTGATTGCAAAGAGCAGGGTTTGATAGCGGCTGAGGGTCGAGGTGCCAGCGGACCGCGAGGTCTGTGAATGTCCTCCGGTCGCCTTTTCGGCTTCGACGTCCATTTTTACCGGGGCATGAGGCGTGTACGGCATTCATCCAATCCTTGGAATATGTGGTTTCGAAACAAAACCGATGCGTTGATTTTTATCAAATCAAGTTGTTAAATACAACCACATTTTGCAAAACATTTTCGTCTGACGTTAGATCGTTTTTCTTCCTTCCTATCTGCCCACTGGAGCGTCATGGCCAGACAGAAATTACTGGCACAGAGCGAATGCCCGGTCGCCAGAACACTCGAGGCCATTGGCGATCGCTGGGTGCTGATGATCATCCGCGACGCCTTCGACGATGTCCGCCGCTTCAGCGAGTTCCAGAAACGCCTGGGGCTGGCGAAAAACATCCTCACGGTGAAATTGAAAATGCTCGTGGAACTGGGCGTGCTGGAGATCCAGCCGGCCTCCGATGGCAGCGCCTACAAGGAATATGTGCTGACCGAAATGGGCCGCGCGGTGTTTCCGATCGTGGTCAGCATGCGCCAGTGGGGGGAGCGCTTCCTGTACAGCGAAGGCGAGAGCCATTCGGTGCTGCTCGACAACGATTCAGACCAACCGGTGGAGACCATCGCTGTACGCTCGACGTCGGGCAAGGTGCTGACGCCTGCCGACTGCCATCGACGTGTGGTCACACGTAAAGCCTGAGTGGCGGGTCGGGCTCCCTCAACTCGCGGCTGGCGGTTTCGCCAGCGCGATGCCCGCCGCACTCAGACGCTTCAAAATTTCAAACAGCAAATCACTTTTGGTCACCCCGACAATCCTCGGGCTGGCCACGTACCCGGTCACCGTCAGGGTGATCCCGTCCGGCGACAGCTTGCTGAAGCGCACGAACGGCGCCGGTTTATCGAGCAGGGTTTCGTTCTCGCGGTAGGCATCGAGAAGCAGCTCTTTGACTTGCTCAGGGTCGATGTCCAGCGGGAACATCAGCTCCAGCGATGCCACGCCTTGCGCGCTGCCGCCCAGGGTGACGTTGCGCAGGTTCTGCGAGATCAATTGCGAGTTGGGCACGATGACAATCGAGCGGTCGCTGAGCTGAATTTCCGTGGCGCGCACATTGATCCGGCGGATGTCGCCTTCAACGCCGCTGATGCTGATCAGGTCGCCAACCTTCACCGGCCGTTCAGTCAACAGAATCAGCCCGGAAACGAAATTCTTCACGATCTCCTGCAAACCGAAACCGATGCCCACCGACAGCGCACTGACGATCCACGCCAGATTGGTCCACTGCACGCCCAGCGACGACAGGGTCAGCAGAATCACCAAGGCATAACCGATGTTGGAAAACAGCGTGCTCAGCGACGCGCACATGCCGGGGTCCATCTCGGTCTTGGGCAGGAACTCATTGTCCAGCCAGCGGCTCAGGGTGCGGATCAGCCAGATTCCGATAATCAGCGCGAGCACGGCATTGAGCAGGTGCGCGGGGACGATGTTCAACTTGCGCAACCCGGCGCCGCCGAGGATGACCATGATGTTGCTCAGCAATTGCCCGAGCGTGGTGCCAATACCGCCAACGAACAGGCTGATCACCGCCAGCAGCATCAGCGCGGCACGGCTGAAGCCGGACAGCAGGATTGCCATCTGATCGAGGCGCCGATCGCCGATGCCGAGCAGTTGCTTGAGTGCCTTGCCGCTGGCATGGCGGGGCGAGAACACGTGTTCGCAGAGATCCTTGACCAGTTGGATCAGCAGGTAGAAACCGGACAGGACAATAAAGCCCCAGACCAGTTGGTAACTGATGAACCGCGCCAGCGAAACATAGCCGGCGAGCAGGGCCAGCGCCGAAACCAGAATCGAAACGCTCGCGACCGTGTAGATGATCCCGGCAAAGGTGCTGTTGGCCGCCGCCGCATCGTTGGCCGCGACCAGCGCCTTGCGCACCTTGCCGACCCGCAGCAGCAAGGTCAGGACAATCGCCAGCACCACCATGGCAATGATCCCGCGCCCGGCAATCACGATCTGGCTGCTCATGCCGGTGGCGTTGCTGACCTGGACCAGCGTCACCAACACCAGCAACGTGCAGGATAAAACCCGCGGATACGGCTTGAGCGCCTGCGCCACTGGATCGGCAATCGCCGGCAAACGCCACGAGGGATGCTTGGTCGACAGCAGGGCGCGGCTCAGGCCGGTGATCAGCACGCAGGCATACACGACTTTTTCGAATTCCTCGGAGAAGGTTTGCAGTACCGGCGACAACGGCTGATGGCGGGTGCACGCATAGAACAGAATTTGCAGGGCGATGGCGGTGGTGGCGATCGTCGCCAGTGCCGAGGCGAAGGCCAGCGCGCTGCGGCGTAGCCGTCCCTCCGGCACGCGATGAATGCACAGCCAGGTCAGGCCGCGCTCGGCCAGCCGGCGTCCGAATGTCCAGACGATAAAGGCCAGAAATACCAGCAGGCTGGTGTAAAAGCGCTCGCCGGGTAGCCACACGCTGGCCCCGGAAGTGCGCAGTTGGTCGACGAAAAAATGCAATCGCCGACGGTCATCTGCGTCTGGATTGACCAGCGGCGACCAAAAGCCTGGATTCAGTACGCTATGGGTGCCCAGCGTCAGTTCGCTTTCCAGCAACGTGCGGCGGATGCCGGCAATCTGGGTGATCAGGTCCGCCGCATTCTGCTTTAGCGCGGCGAGGCTTTTAAGCGTGCTGTCGAGCTTGCTTTTCTGCGCCGTCAGCGTCGCTCGCTGGGCAATGATATCGGCCTGTTCGGCGGCCACATCGGTGTCCGGCGCGGCGCCCAACACACCCAATTGCACCGCCAGTTGCGCCTGTTGCGGCAACAGCGCAGCCGACAATCGATCGATATCGAGAATGAACGCCTGGACCCGATCCTGCGGTCCTTCGAGCTGGTTGTAATTGTTCGCCGCCGAGATCTGCTGCTTGAGCCCGTCGAGGCGTTGTTGCAGAGCTTGCAGATCACTTTGCGCGATCACCGGCAACGGCGCGGCGGCATTCTGGGCCGGCGCCGGCAAATCCTCCGCCCACAGCGCCAGGCTGCTGCTACCGAGCAGGGTAAGGGCGACCAACAACATCCATTTCAAGGTGTCGCGCATGGCGTGGCGGCTCGCATCGACCAGACAGTCTATGAGGGTAGGTGATCAACCCGAGGGCGGAGGAAAAGTTTGCGCGCCGGCTGCCGACTTCGCTCAGGGCTGCTTGGCGGGCACGACGAAATTCACCGTCGTGCTGGTCAGCACGGTGTGCGTCGGATCGGCAATCTCCAGCAGCACCTTGTGCGCACCGGGCGTCAGGCCGACCAGAATGATCGGATCCTCATTCGTATGGGCCCATGTGCCTTGCCAGTCATCAACGGTGACGTGCAGATGGCCCAGACGCGGCGAGACCGGCACCGCCGCTTTGCCGAACACCGGCATGATCCGCGTGTGTTCGGTGCGGTATTGAATGATCACCACGCCACGGGCCAGCGGCTCGGCGAGCGGCGGGTAGGCAATCAGCATGGGCGCGGCTTCGGAAACCAGCGGGAGCAGGGCGGGTGGTTGCTGCGGGTCGGCCTCGGTTTGCGCGTCGGCGCTCATGGCGAGCAGAAGTGAAGCCGTCGGGGCGAGCAGAAATCTGATCGCGAGGGACATGATTTGTTTGCTCCCGCATAAGGTTACTCAAGGTTAGTTGAGCGCAGGCGGTTACGCGCAGTATTGCGCAAGCCCAAACGCAAAAAGCCCGACGGCGAGGTCGGGCTTTTCTTCGGTGACCGCGGTGAAACGCGGCATTCAGACGGCGCGGCGTTCGATCAGACGGTCAGAACCGCCTTCGGCTACTGCATCGCTGAACAGCGGGTCGGTCTCGGTCGCGGCGACGGCGTCGCTGAACAAGGGATCGGTTTCAGTGGCGGCTACGGCGTCGCTGAACAGCGGATCGGTTTCGGTCGCGGCGACGGCATCGCTGAACAGTGGATCGGTTTGCGTGGCAGCAGCGGTGCGTTGTTCCAGCAAACGGTCGGAACCCCCTTCGGCAACCAGCGGCTGCGCAGGGGTAGCGGCGAAAGCGTTCAGTGCGAAGAGCGAGAAAGCGATGCTGAGAAGGGCCTGGCGTTTCATGATGGTGTGCTCCGTTGGGTAGTGGCTGGGTCTGGAGCCGATCTTACGCCGCGGCACTGATAAGAGAACTTCATTGAATTAATGGTTGTTATTGATGCAGTTAATGGTTGGGCCGATCAAGCCTGCTCGCTGCCGGGCTTGAGCTGGGTGCTGATCAACTCGGCGAGGACACGCACAGGCTCGGTGAAAGTCTCGCGCGCTCGGTGGACGAGGCCGATGTCGCGGTGAAATGTGTGCGGCCCAAGATCGAAGGCGCGGACGCCGGCAGGCCATTCAAAGTCGGGCGAGGTTTGCGGCACCAGCGCCACACCGACGCCGTTTTCGACGAGTTTGATGATCGCCTCCAGTTCGTCCAGCTCACAGACTTCGCGCAGGTTGAAATGCATCTGGCGCAAAAACCGGTCGACCTGTCTGCCGCCAAAGGAGGAGCGGTCATAGCGGATAAACGGTTGGCTGCTCAGCAATTGCGTCCAGTCATCGCCCGCCACATCGCGGGGCACGATCAACCGATACGGCTCAAGGGCCAGGGTGGTCCAGCGCAAATCGCTCTGCAGCGAGAAGGGCGGGCGAATGACCACAGCCATGTCGATCTCGCCGGTGTCCACCAGATTGACCAGCTCCATCGACAGGCCCGGAATCACCCGGGTTCGGCAGTACGGACATTGTTGGTGAAAGCGCGCCAGCGCATCCGGCAGATAGGAGCGCTGCACCGAAGCAATCGCGCCAAGGTTGACCAGCACACTGGGCGGCAGACCCACCGCGGTCGAACCGAGGTTGTCGTAGAGCCTGAGCAAGTCTTGCGCTTGCAGCAGGATCTGCTGGCCCATCTTGTTCAGGTGCGCCGAGCGGCCCTTTCGGTCGAAGATCTCGAAACCGAGTTCGGCTTCCAGGCGCTGCATCTGCGCGCTGACCGCGGCCTGCGTCAGGCCGATCCGGTTACCGGCCGCCGCGAAGGTGCCTTCGCGCGCAACGGCAATAAGTGTTTTCAGTTCTTTGATCATTCACAAATATTAGTTGTGATTCTGAGAAATATATATTGATTTTTATGTTGGGTTTTTCGTCCTAGGATGTTTTTCATCCCGGCGCCGGCTGAACCGCAAGAGCCGATGTCGCTGGGACTTGTTTGCCAACCAACAAAAACGATCCTGGAGCTCTGATGACTCTCTCGCCTTTTCACCTCGCTATCCCTGTTTATGACCTGGCTGCGGCGCGCACTTTTTACGGTGAAGTCTTCGGTCTTGAAGAAGGACGCTCAAGCACTCAATGGGTCGACTTCAACTTTTACGGCCATCAACTGGTGATTCACGAACATCCGAAAACCGCCTCTCAAGAGAGCGTGCACAGCAACCCGGTTGACGGTCATGACGTGCCGGTGCCGCACTTCGGCATTATTCTCGGCTGGCAACAATGGGAGGCACTGGCAGAACGTCTGAAGTCGTTTGGCACGCAGTTCGTGATCGAACCGTACATTCGCTTTCAGGGCCAGGTCGGTGAACAAGCCACCATGTTTCTCTTCGATCCCTGCGGCAATGCCCTGGAATTCAAAGCGTTCAAGGATATGAGCCAGCTCTTCGCCAAGTAACAACTGCCATGGCACAACAGCGTTGTGCCATTTCTCACAGTGAGCTGGAAGCTCATGACTCTAGCAACTGCCTTTTGTGCAGACCGTTCATTCCAACAAGAAGGCTAGACATGAAACGTATTCCCCTGGTGTGGCAAATCGTTGCCGGGCTGGTGCTTGGCATGCTCGTCGGTTGGTATTTCAATACCCATCCGCAGTATCAAATGTGGGTCAGCGCGGAGATCCTTAAACCGCTCGGCGACATCTTTATCAAGATGATGAAGATGGTGGTGGTGCCGATTGTGTTCTGTTGCATGATTCTGGGGATTGCCGGCGGTGGCGATAACAAATCGTTCGGTCGTATGGGCGCCAAGTCGCTGGGCTATTTCTTCGCGATCACGGCGCTGGCGATCGTCATCGGACTGTGTTTTGCCAACCTGTTCGAACCGGGTGCAGGCACCGATATTTCCGGCATTTCGCACAACGGCGCTGAGATCAAACTGGAGCCGTCCAAAGGTGCTCTGGTGATCCTGCAGAACATCGTCCCGGACAATGTGCTGGTGGCCATGTCGGAAGCGAAGTTGCTCTCCGTGTTGTTCTTCGCGGTGTTGTTTGGCCTGGCCTTGAATGCACTGCCCAAAGACAAGAGTGCGCCGGCCATCGCTTTGGTGCAGAGCATTTCCGATGCGATGTTCAAGGTGGTTTCCATTGTCATGGCCTACGCGCCAATTGGCGTGTTCGGCATGATCGGTGCGACCGTCGCGACGTTTGGTTTTGCCTCACTGTTGCCGTTGCTCAAGTTGATCGGCGTGGTCTATCTGGCGCTGGTTGTCTTTGCCTTGGTGGTACTCGGCGGGATTTGCTACCTGATCGGCGAGAACATTTTCAAGTTGATCGGCTACTTCCGCAACGAGCTGATCCTGGCGTTTTCCAGTGCCGCTTCGGCGGCGGTCATGCCGCAGTTGATGAGCAGACTCGAGCAGTACGGCGTACCGCGGCGGATTGTCAGTTTCGTGGTGCCGGTGGGCTATGCCTTCAATCTCGATGGGGCATCGATTTTCCTTGGCGTCGCGACGATTTTTGTTGCGCAGCTGTACGCCATCGACCTGTCACTGTCGCAGCAGATATTGCTGGTGGTGACCATGGTGCTGACGTCCAAGGGCGCAGCGGGCGTACCGGGGTTCGCCATCATCATTCTTTCCGCGACCCTGGCGTCGGCCGGCCTGCCGCTGGAGGGCGTGGCGTTGATCGCGGGGATTTTCCGGATCATCGACAGCGGTACCACGACGCTGAACGTACTGGGCAATGCTATCGCGCCGCTGGTGATTGCCAAGTGGGAAAAAATCGCGCTGCAACCCGGTGCCGCCGAGGCAAATGTGAAACACCAGGCGCCGCTGCACTGCCACTGAACGTCCACTCAACGGACGCTTGAAACAAGCAATCGCCCGCTGGCTCAGGGGCGTTTTTTTAACGCTGGTTGCTAGACGACCAGTCTAATGTTTTGGAGGTTAGATGATTGATCACGCGGCTGACACCGACCTTTTTTCACCCGTCACCTTCGGCGCGCTGCACTTGGCCAATCGCATCGTCATGGCCCCGGTGACGCGCAGCCGAATGGCCAACGACGGCGTGCCCAACGCCATGCATGCGACTTATTACGCCCAGCGCGCCACGGCCGGATTGATCATCGCGGAGGCGACGAATATTTCTGCCCAGGGTCGCGGCTATGCGATGACGCCAGGTATCTGGACGCAGGAGCAGGTCGCTGGCTGGAAGACTGTTACCGATGCGGTGCACGCCGCCGGCGGCAAGATCATCTGCCAGTTGTGGCACGTCGGGCGGTTTTCCAGTGTCGAGTTGCAGCCGGACGGCCAAGCCCCTGTTGCACCTTCGGCGATCAAGGCTGAGGGCAGCACCTACACCGAAAAAGGCTTCGTCGACGTGTCAATGCCGCGCGCACTCGAAACAGCGGAGATTGCCGGCGTCATAGAGCAATACCGGCGTGCCGCGCAGAACGCCAAACAGGCCGGTTTCGATGGCGTGGAAGTGCATTCGGCGAACAGCTATCTGCTCGATCAGTTTTTGCGAGACTCGACCAACCAGCGCAGCGATCAGTATGGCGGCAGCATCGAAAACCGTACGCGCCTGACCCTGGAAGTCACCCGCGCGGTGATTGACGTCTGGGGCAGCGACCGCGTCGGTATTCGTCTGTCGCCGGTCACGCCTGATGCCGGCAACACACCGCCCGACAGCAATGTCATGGCGACTTACGGCTATCTCATCCAGCAACTCAATCCATTGAATCTGGCCTACCTTCATTTCGTTGAAGGGGCGACAGCCACGTCGCGCAGCGTGCCGGAAGGTGTTGATCTGGACGCGCTGAGTGCGCAGTTCACCGGGCCGTTCATCGGCAACAACAACTACGACCTGCCAATGGCCCTCGAGCGACGCGCACAAGGACGGATCGATGCGGTGGCGTTCGGACGTTTGTTCATCGCCAACCCCGATCTGGTCGAGCGCCTGCGTCGCGGTCTAGAACTGACCATCGCGCCGCGTGAGAGCTACTACGGCGGCGGCGCCAAAGGCTACATCGACTGGCCCACCGCCAGTGTCTGATCAACCCCGTTGCCGCGTCAGCCTTGGCTGGCGGCAGCCTTTACTCAAAACAGGAACTCCACCATGACTACCCCAACTTACGTGCAGGAATACAACGCGATCGTCGCGATTCTCAACCAGTACAACGAAGGCGGCGCGAAGGCTGACAGCACGCTGATGAAACCGGCATTCAATCCGCAAGCAACGATGTTTGGCGTCGACGGCGAGCGCCTGGTCGGCGGCGCGATCCAGAATCTCTACGACGTGATCGACACGTCCTTTCGCCCATCGCCCGAAGCTCAGGCTGCGATCGTGCGGATCGATATCGTCGGCACTGCCGCCAGCGCGCGCGTCGATACCGACAATGTCTCAGGCTTTCGTTTCACCGATTTTTTCAATCTGCTGAAGGTTGAAGGGCAGTGGACGATTGTCAGCAAGATTTACCACACGCATTCGGACGTTTGATCGAGCGGGTCAGCGCGTTGCTACCAGGCAACGCGCTTCAAGCGTGACGTTCGCCGCTCTCGACCGGCTCCGCGGCTTCAGCGGCCAGTTTCAAGCGATCCGCCTTGCTGATGTACCTGGGCTTTTTCGGCGCCAGTTTGGCACTGGCCTTCTTGGCCTTTTCCTTGAACAGTTGTTTGAGTTTCTTCTGGCGGTTCATCTGGGCTACTCGTGGGCAAGGTGAAGTCGACCGGGACCGTACGCTGAACAGATACGCGGCTGACGATCGAAAAGGCGCGAATCCTGACCCAAGCGCCGGGCCAAGGCAATGTCAATTTGTTGAGGAAAAAGTGAAGCCTCGCACAGTCTGCACCGTAGCCGCTTGGTTTGCCGATGGTCAGCGCGGCGAAATAAACTAAGCTGAGCTCAATGTCATCGATGACAGTGAAGCATCCCGCCATGAAGGAGTACCCATGATCAGCTCTCGTAAATGGATTGCAACGGCGTCGTCCCTTGCATTGGTTTTCGCTTCTGCGGTGGCTTCGGCCGACCCCGGAAATGGCAAAGGCCAGGGGAACGGCAAAGGTAATCCGCAGAACATGCAGGATCACGGTAAACAGAAAGACCAGGGTAATCAGGGCAGCCAGGGCAAGCAGGGTGGGCAGGGTGGCCAGGGCAAGCAGGGCTACCGCGGCGGTCCTAGTGTTGATCGCGGCAACATACTCGGGATCGTGGGCGGTTATCGCGATTACTGGAGCCCTGGGCCGGCGTTGCCGCCGGGTATTCAGAAAAATCTGGCGCGGGGCAAACCGCTGCCACCCGGTATCGCGAAGAAACTGGACGGTCGCCTGCTGGGCCACTTGCCGCGTTACGACGGCTACGAATGGCAGCAGGTGGGGACGGATCTGATTCTTGTCGCGCTAGCGACCGGTTTGATTTACGAAATCGTCAATGGCGCCTTCGATTAAGCAGCGCAGCCAATAAAACCGCGCGTTGGCAGCGGCAGGGTTAACCTGCTACTGCTTCCGCGCATTCTGCACCTCAAGCGATTTTCAACGCCCTGAGCACCACCAGCGACTGCTCGGCAAACGCCTGCGCCTGTTCGGTCAATTCAGCCAGGTTTTCTTCAGAAGTGAGCAACGGCTTGTCGCCCTTGACCAGTACTTCGCTTTGTTCGCTGAGCACACTCCACGCCAGTTGCGCCCATTCGGCTGGGTGCTTTCTGCCTTGTTTGATGGAAATCAGGAACAGTTGCTGGAAGCGGCTGACCGTCACGCCACCACCGGTGACCGGGCTGGACAGTACCTGAACCTTGGCGGTGAACAGGGAGCGTTTGCACAATTGCAGGTTGAGCGCGGCGCAGCGGTCCTGCACCTGCGACTCAGCCGCTTCGCTCTGGCACGGCGCCACGACCCCCATGCCGACCAGCACGGCAAGCGCTTGTTCTAGATCGTCGAAGGTCAGCGGCGCCGTCGCCCCGAGCAAGTGGCGCATTGATTTTGCGGCGTAGGCCTGGTCCGCCAGTGCGTCCAGTACCGGGCCATAAATCTCCGCTTGCAACGAGGCTTCGCCGGCCGGACCGGTGACGGCGGTGGGTACGCTTGTTGCCGGTTGTAGCAGCACGAAGCGCGTATGCAGCATCTGCGCGCGGCGCTCGGGCGCAGACAGACGGTTGGCACCGCGCACGTACAGGTCGCGGCGGAAATGCTGATTGACGAAATAGTCGCGCGCCTGCTCGCGCATGACCGGATGCTCAATGGTTTCGAGGAAATCCATCGCCTCCGCGCTCAGGTTCAGCGGATCGACTGAGTCCAGCGGTACCGCGGTCGTCGCGTAATCGAGCTTGGCAGGTGCGAGGGCATCGACCATGTCGGCGAAGTACATGCAGTTCCAGTCGCGGTTGAAATATTCATGGGCGACGTACTGGCGATCCTGGCCCTTGATGCTCTGCAGTCGCGCACCCAGACTCGGCGCCGCCGCGGCGTATTTCGGGTTGGCTGCCAGCAGCGCCTCGGAGAACTGCAGCGCAGCGTCGATGCGCTGATCCGGACGCGCAGAGGTGTTAGCGAAGCGGTCATGCAGACTGAACAACTGGCGCAACGGCGCCGATGGCGACCAGCCCGGAAAACTGTTGTAGCTGACGTACAGATGACCACCGGGTTTGAGGTGACGGCGGGTGAATTCGACGATCAGCTTCTGGTTGTCGCGGCTGACCCAGGTCCAGATGCCGTGCAGGCTGATGCTGTCGAACTGCGGCAGGTCATCACGCGCCAGCAGTTGCTCGAAACTGTCGTCGTAGAGGCGGGCACCATTGTTGGCCGCCGCTGCCAGCTCAACGGCATAAGCCGCCTGGCCCGGATGAAAGTCCGTACCGACAAACGTGCCCGGATTAGCGGTGGCGTGGATATTGATCGACACGCCCTGACCGAAACCGAGTTCGCAGTGGTAGCCGTCGGAACTGTCCAGACTGGCAAAACCGCGCAACAACAGGCAGTAGCGCTGGAACACCGGGTTGATCTCCCGGCTGTAGCTGTAGGTGTAGCCTTCGTCGGTGAAATAGCCTTCGTTCCAGGCGTTGCTCATGGTGGACGTCTCTTGTTCTTGAAATGAAAGCAGTCGTTATAAGGGGTTGTCGGGGCGCGCGACAAGCGAAAAGACAAAAGCCCTCACCCTAACCCTCTCCCGGAGGGAGAGGGGACTGACCGCGTTGTTTAACAGTGGTATGTCGGCACGGAATACCGGGTTGAATGCAAGTCTTGTAACCAACCGAAATCGGCTCCCTCTCCCGGATGAGAGGGGACTGACCGCGGTGGATGCGAGGGATACGTCGATATGAAATACCGAGTCGTTCGCGATTTCGAAACCAACCGAAATCGGCTCCCTTTCCCGGATGAGAGGGGACTGACCGCGGTGGATGCGAGGGATACGCCGATATGAAATACCGAGTCGTACGCGATTTCGAAACCAACCGAAATCGGCTCCCTCTCCCGGATGAGAGGGGACTGACCGCGGTGGATGCGAGGGATACGCCGATATGAAATACCGAGTCGTACGCGATTTCGAAGCCGCCCGAGATCGGCTCCCTCTCCCTCGGGAGAGGGCTGGGGTGAGGGGAGAATGCACCGCCGAACTAAAGCCGACCACATCCGCCATCGCTAGCAACCGCGCGAGCGCCAGGCAAAAAAAAGCCCGGCCAAAGCCGGGCCAAACCACGCGTAATCCTTAAGCAGCCATTTCCTTCTTGTAACTGGCCTTCATGGCCTCCATCTGCGCGCCCAGCTCATCGAGCTTCGCCTTGCCCAACAGCTGCCTGGCCTTGGGAAACATCTCCGATTCCTCTTCTTCGATATGGTGCTCAAGCAGCTCCTTGACCACCTTCACCCGGCCAGCGAACTCAGGCGTGCCCGGGTCGGTTTCCTTCAGATCGGGCAGCACCAGCGAATCCACGGTGCGGTGTTCTTCCTTGGCCTCGTAATACATCACGTCCTCTTCCTTGCTGCCCGCTTCCTTGAATGCGGGATAGAGAATTTCTTCTTCAAGACGGGTATGAATCGAGACTTCCATCTCCAGCTTGACCAGCAGCTCGGCGCGTTTTTTCAACGCCCGTTCAGTCGACTCGCTCAGTTGGCTAAGGATGTCTTTGACTTTTTCATGATCGGCTTTGAGTAGGTCGATGGCGTTCATTATTTATTGGCCTCTGCTATCACGGTATGAACACAGGCCTCTATGGGCCGTGCGGTGTATGTCTACAACGCATGAGCTGTGCCAACTTGCAGTGATCGGCCAAACCGCGCTGGATCAAGGCTTTGCCGGAGCCGCGACAAAACCGCTTCGTGCACTCTGCATGAAGCGCATCGTGCACGCCTTGCAGATTACCAATCTGAACAAAACCGAGCCTGCTGCCACCGCAGCCATTGATCCGCTGCGGCAAAATTTCACTGAACTCCTGCAGAACGCTGCGCTTCCGAAATGAAGAGACTCACGCCATTTCATTGATCAGGAAGAGGACCTTGCCATGCGTGCAATGACCTACCACGGCGCTCACGATGTGAGAGTCGAAACCGTGCCGGATCCGAAGCTCGAAGCCCCCGATGACATCATTTTGCGCGTCACCGCGACCGCCATTTGCGGCTCCGATTTGCACTTGTACCGAGGCAAGATTCCCACTGTCGAACACGGCGATATCTTCGGCCACGAATTCATGGGCATCGTCGAAGAAACCGGGCCGGAGGTGACTGCGGTACAGCGCGGTGATCGCGTGGTGATTCCGTTCGTGATCGCCTGCGGTGGCTGCTTCTTCTGCCAGATGGAACTCTATGCCGCGTGCGAAACCACCAATCCCGGTCGCGGCGCAATCCTCAACAAAAAGTCCATTACGCCGCCGGCGGCGTTGTTCGGCTTCAGTCGCTTGTACGGCGGCATTCCCGGCGGTCAGGCGGAGCTTGTGCGCGTGCCCAAGGCCAACACCGGACCATTCAAGGTGCCGGGCACGCTGGCGGACGAAAAGGTCTTGTTCCTGTCGGACATCTTGCCGACTGCCTGGCAAGCGGTGAACAACGCGCAGATCGGCAAGGGCTCGACCGTCGCCATTTACGGTGCCGGCCCGGTCGGGCTGCTCAGCGCAGCGTGCGCGAAAATGCTCGGTGCCGAGCAGATCTTCATGGTCGATCACCATCCGTATCGGCTGGAATACGCGCAGCGCACCTATGGCGTGATTCCAATCAACTTCGATGAAGACGACGATCCGGCTGACACGATCATTCGGCAGACGGCCGGCCATCGCGGCGTTGACGGGGTGATCGATGCAGTGGGGTTTGAGGCCAAGGGCAGCACCACCGAAACGGTGCTGGCTACGCTCAAGCTCGAAGGCAGCAGTGGCAAGGCCCTGCGTCAGTGCATCGCCGCTGTGCGGCGTGGCGGTGTGGTCAGCGTGCCCGGTGTGTATGCCGGGTTTATTCATGGATTCCTGTTTGGCGATGCGTTCGACAAGGGCCTGACGTTCAAGATGGGCCAGACCCATGTTCAGCGCTACCTGCCGGAGCTGCTCGGGCATATCGAAACCGGAGCGCTGCAACCCGACGCGATCATCACCCACCGGCTCTCGCTGGAGCAGGCGGCCGAGGGCTACAAGCTCTTCGACAAGAAGCAGGAAAATTGCCGCAAGGTGATCCTCACGCCCGGCAGCAGCGACGTGCCGCTGGCGGAAACCACGGAGACGCCACCGTGGGTGCCCGCCACTTGAGGGAACCGGCGAGCCCGGCGTCTACCGGGCTCGCTGAACGTGGGAATGATCACCGCGGTATGCGGTCAACCGGCAATAACTCCAAGAGTGAGCGTCATGTCCATCGCCAATGAAACGGTCGATTATTTGCGCGACCATTCGCTGATCATCACCACGGCGGAATCGTGCACCGCCGGCAACATTGTCATGCTGCTGTCCGAGGTGCCGGGCAGCGGGCAACTGATCGAGAGCGGCTATGTGGTTTATTCACCGCAAGCCAAGCAACGGCTGCTGCACGTCAGCCCGGACACCATCGAAACCTTCAACCTGACCAGCGTCGAAGTCGCGCGGGAAATGGCGATCGGTGCGTTGCGTGACAGCACCGCCAACGTCGCCGTTGCGACCACGGGGATTCTCGGTCCTGACGACGTCGACGGCATCGCTGCCGGCACCGTCTGTTTCGCCTGGGCCTTCCAGCTGGACGGTCAACACGCCGTATTCACGCGTCAGCAATGGTTTCCCGGTTCGCGTGTAGAGGTGCTGCAGATTGCTTCGGAATTCGCCTTGCAGCAACTGCCGCACTTTCACCAACGAGCCCAGCGCGGCGAGCGAGGCTGAACCGATGAAAGGCGACGGCGATCATCCGGACTTGCAAAGCAGGGACTACCCGGTGCGCGAAGACATGGCCTATCAGGCGAAGGTCTGGCGCTTCGAGCGGTGCGGTTGGTACGTGCTGGTGTTGTTGGTGGTGCTTGGTCTGCTGGGGTTGTTTTCGCGCGGGCTCATCAGTTCGCGGGAAGTCATTAGCGACAACGGCCACCTGCGCGCCGAGTACGAAATGTTCCATCGCAATGGCTCAACCAATGCGATGAAAATCAGCCTGAACGGCAAACCCGATGCCACGCTGGAACTCGACATCGGTGGCGAGCTCCTGGAAGGCTTCAGTGTCGAAACCCTGCAGCCGCAACCGCTGCGCTCGCGCAATTCGGCGCAGGGCATGCGCCTGTGGTTACAGGCAGACGGGCAGGGCCAGGCGACGTTGTACCTGACTTTGCGCGGCGACGGCCTCGGGCTGTTCCGCAGCCGTATCGAATCGCCCGGTTCAACTGGCGTTGAGCTGGTTCAATTCATCTTTCCGTAGGTGACGCCATGGATTCCGTGTTGCGCGCAGTAGCGATGTACCTGGCCCTGATGGTGTTGTTCAAAATCGCCGGACGGCGTTCACTGGCCGAGCTGACCACGTTCGATTTCGTCCTGCTGATGATCATCGGCGAAGCCACCCAGCAGGCCTTGCTGGGCGACGATTTCTCTATCACCAATTCGCTGCTGGTGATCGTTTCGCTGATCGCGATCGATGTCGGCTTTTCCTTGCTCAAGCAGCGTTCGAGCTGGGTGTCACGCCTGATCGACGGCGAACCGACAATCATTGTCGAGAACGGCAAGCTATTGCATCGCCGATTGCGCCATGCGCGGCTGGTGGAAGCGGATGTGATGGAGGCTGCGCGCTCGAGCCAAGGCATTGAAACGATTGATCAGATCAAGTTCGCGATCATCGAGCGCAACGGCAAGATATCAGTGATCCCGCAGGATTCCTGAGCGAGCTGGCCGCAAATCCAAAGGCTTGCGGCCAGCGTTGGCAACATCAGCGACCCGGATTTGACGCCGTGTCGTGACGAATATGTTTAGGCCCGGCCAGCGCCCAAGCGATCAGGCCGAACAGCGGCACAAACACGATCAGCACGATCCATACGCCTTTGTTGCTCGATTTCCCCTCGCTCTTGCGCACCCGATTGATGGCCCACAACTCGATCAGCACCAGCACTGCCGCCAGTACGATCCACACGGTTTCGATTTGCATAGGCTACCTCCTGATGGTCTATGCGTTAGGCGGTGCCGGATTCGTCGGGTTCATTTAATTTCACTTTCGCGGGTGAAACTACATGCACGCTGCACCTCGAACCCCATGTGGGAGCCAGCCTGCTGGCGATAGCAGTTTGTCGGAGATCAAGGCTTACCTGACCCGACGCCATCGCCAGCAGGCTGGCTCCCACAGGTTTTGTGGTGAGTCGAGATCTTCGGGGTCACCCAACCCCCTGTTGGAGCCAGCCTGCTGGCGATGGCGCACTGTCATTCTCATAAGATCTGCCTGACCTGACACTATCCTCCACAGGTTTTATGGTGCCGCGCGATGGCCCGTCGATCACCAGCCCTATATCCTGCCCGCTGTGTAATGAATGACTTAGGGAAGAATTGCATGCCGTTCAGGGTGATGGTGGTCGGGGGTTACGGAAATTTTGGCAGTATCGTTTGCCGGCATCTGATCTCGATGCCGGCCATCGGTCTGGTGCTGTCCGGACGTGATCCGCGCAAGTTGCAGGGCAAGGTCGACCAGTTGCAGGCGCAGTCTGGCGCGGTGTGCGAGGGCTGGTGCGGTGATGCGATGGGCGCGGGGTTCAGCGACGCCTTGCGCGCGCTGAATATCCAGTTGGTGGTGCACACTGGCGGGCCGTTTCAGGGGCAGTCCTATGCGGTGGCGGAAAGCTGCATCGCGGCCGGCGTGAATTATTGCGATCTTGCCGACTGCCGCACCTTCGTCAATGGCATCGACGCGCTCGACGCACGGGCGAAACAGGCGGGCGTGGCGATCCTCAGCGGCTGCAGCTCGGTGCCGACGCTGTCGTCAGCGATCATCGACGAGCAACGCCAGCGCTTTTTGCGGATCGACTCGATCGAGCACGGGATTTCCTCGTCGGCGAAAATGCCGGGGTTGTCGACCATCGAAGGCGTGCTGGCCTACGCCGGCAAACCGATCAGGCAACTGAAAAACGGCAAGGTCCATGAAGTCTTCGGCTGGCTCGATCTGACCTTGCGCAAGATGCCGCAACTGGGCACGCGCCTGCTGGCCAATGTCGACGTCCCGGACATGGACATCTTCGCCGCTCGCTATGGCGCGCAGACCCTGCGTTTCAAGGCCGGTGCCGGGCTCAAGCTCGGCGGACTCGCCAATGGTCTGTTGGCGCAGGCATTGAAGCTCGGCCTGGTCCGCGACCATGCACTCTGGGCCGCGCGGCTGCATCGCCTGGGCATGCGTTTCGAGCGATTCGGCGACGGCAAAAGTGCGATGTACATCGATGTGCAGGGGTTGGGTTTCGATGGCCAACCGTTGACGATGACCGCGCAGCTCACCGCCCTCAACGACAAAGGCCCGGAAATCCCCAGTTGCGCTGCCGTCGCACTGGCGAGCAAAATGGCCCAAGGCTACGTACCGTCCGTGGGCGCACGCCCTTGCGTGGGCGAAATCACCGTTGACGAGTATCTGACCGCGATCAACGATCCGCATAACCTGAGCCTGTCGGTGCAGTTCTCGGACGGGCAGCGCTGATGCTCTATCTGTGCCTGAAATACCTGCATGTGGTCGCGGCGATTTTCCTCTTCGGTTTCGGCATGGGTTCCTACCTCTACCTGATCGCCGCCAGCCGCACGGCCAACCCGCAAGTCATCGCCCACGTCGCGCGCATGGTGGTGCGCTTTGACACCTGGATCACCACACCGGCAGGCTTTGTGCAGATCATCACCGGCTATGGGCTGCTGCGTCTTTCCGGATTGCCCATCAGCACCGGCTGGATACTGACGTCGCTGATCATCTTCGTCTGCGTGGGCGCGTTGTGGCTGCCGGTTCTGCTGTTGCAGAAACGACTCTGGCGGATGGCCGTGCAGGCGGGCGAGGCGGGCGCCGTCCTCGACGTGCGCTATGCGACCGTGTACCGCGCGTGGTTCTGGATGGGCGTAATGGGATTCGCCGGGATGTTCGTCATTGTGCTGATGATGGTGACGAAGATGACGCCGGTTCAATTGCTGGGTTATTGGCTGTAGTGGCCGGAGGCGCACGCATCTTCAGAAAACGCAACTCATGGTCCGCATTGGGCAGCAGGCAGGTGTCGTACTGGCCGAACAGCCGATAGCGGTTCAGCGCGATGCGGTCATACGCCCAGTCTCGCAGGCGCCGAGGCAAGACGCGCAGCAGGCGCAGCGGCTGCCAGCGGGCTGGCAATTGGCGAATCACTTCCAGGAATGCATCCGAGCGTTCCCAATAATGCCGATCACGAATCACCGCCATGGTGTCGAACTGGTCCACCGGCAACCCGGCCCATGCCAGCAGCGCCTGGCCTTCTGGGGATTGCACGGCGGCTAGGCGCACGCGTCGCTGCTGATCGTGACGAATCAGGAAACGCGCCCAGCCATTGCAGAGTTTGCAGACGCCGTCGAACAGA
Source organism: Pseudomonas sp. 15C (assembly GCF_055484735.1). Lineage (NCBI taxonomy): Bacteria > Pseudomonadati > Pseudomonadota > Gammaproteobacteria > Pseudomonadales > Pseudomonadaceae > Pseudomonas > Pseudomonas sp. 15C. The sequence continues at coordinate 45,229 of NZ_JBUDGD010000034.1, forward strand.
ACCACGGTTTCGCCGGGTTTGAGAAGCGGCGCGGGGGTAGGGCGGATGTTCGGGGTTGGCATTCCATCGGATTCCAGGGCAGGGCTGGTTACCAGCATAGCGCCGCGTTGTATTCCGGTAATAGCAAACATTACGGCATCAGCATCTTGGCCATGATGATCGTACGCTCCGATTGATAATACTCGTCGCGGATTTTCCTGAAGCCTAACGAAGTGTAGAAGCCTTCTGCTGTGATTGAAGCGGGCACGTTGAGCAAACTCAAGCCTGCATCCAGAGCGATGGATTCAATGGTGCTGATCAAGCGCCTGCCGATGCCCCTTCGGTGATATTGCGGGTCGACAAATACGCTTCGAATAATGTTCTTCTGAAGACTCGCTGTGGCGACGATGTGGCCGTCAATTGTCGCGACGAGCACTTGGCGCTCAGTCAACATACGCAGGACCGCCGGGACGGAGAAGCCTTGAACCACTTGGTCGATAATGTCGGATGAATAGTCCCGCGCGTTGGACTCTCGAAGTGCGTTGATGATCGTCTTGCTGATGGCCGGCGCATCGCTATCCGATGCGTTTCGAATCTGCACATCCACTCGCATCGCTCCTTTTACAGTGTCAGCCGTGTAGCACGGGCGACTTATCCCAGCATATTCCATGTCCGTATAGTTCTGGCCCGATTATCTCTCGGCACATACAACCGAACTCAGCAGGTCAACATCATCGTTGAATCACCCGCAACGGGAGCAAGCATGAACGCCACTGTAATCCCCGAAGGTTTCACGCTGTTCAGTCGCAGCAGCCCATTGCTCGATTTGCTGGGCCCAATCTACGCGCGCGGCAGTGGTCTGCAACTGGAACTCGGATTGTTGACCGACGCCAGGCACGCCAACGGCCGTGGCACGTTGCATGGCGGTGTGTTGGCGACGTTGGCGGATGTGGGTATGGGCTACGCCATGGCATTTTCCAGCGACCCTCCGCAGCCATTGATCACGGCGAGCATGACCCTGGATTATCTCGGTGCCGTGCAAATCAATGAATGGCTTGAGGTGCGCCTCGAACATTCGAAAAAAGGTCGGCAACTGGTGTTCGCCGCTGTCAGCCTGCATGTCGGTGAGCGCACGGTGGCGCGCGCCAGTGCGGTGTTTGCTGTGCCTGTGAGCTGAGTGCATGTCTACGCTTTGCGGCTACTGAAATTACGGGTGTCATATTTACAGGTGGAAATTATTATGATCATAATGCTGCGCCCTCGGTGCAGTGGTTGGCTGCTGTCCTGGATTGCGCGTGAGGGCGTTTAACACAACCGGGACCCCAAATGGATCGGGGCATTTTTCTCCCCATCCACTTCGGATACAGCCATGCACACATCCACTCGTTCCAGCGTATTGCTCGCACTCCTGATCGGGCTTTGCGGCCTGGGGGAAATTTCCACGCAGTTGCTGATTCCCAGCCTGCGCGAACTCGAGTCAGGCCTTGGCGCTGCACCGGGTGCCTCGCTGGCGGCGTTGTCGATGTTTGTCGCCGCTTTTGGTCTGGGGCAGTTGTTCTTCGGCCCGCTCTCAGATCGCCTCGGTCGGCGCCCGCTATTGCTCGCCGGCGTTGCGACTTACGTGCTGGCTTCACTCTGGATGGCGTATGCGCAGAGCATGGACGAGTTCATCGTCGGCCGTGCGCTTCAGGGGTTGGGCGCCTGTGCGGCGCTGGTGGTGGCGCGCAGCATTGTGCGGGATGTGTGGAAAGAGCGCGCCGGACCGATCATGGCCATCACCGTGATCGGCATGCTCAGTACCATCATGCTCTCACCGGTAATCGGCGGGTTGATCGCCACCCACGCCGGCGGCTGGCGCGCCGTGGTGATGGCAACCGTAGTGTTCGGCGCACTGGCGCTGATCGCCTCGCTGTTTTTCAAGGAAACCCATCTGCAACGTGACCCGCAGGCCGGGCGCCTGAAGACATTGCTGGGCAACTACGCGGCGCTGCTCAAAGGCTCGTCCGTGCGCAGTTTTTCCGTTGCCATCGCTTGCACCTACGGCGCGATGTTCAGCTTTATCGCCGGCTCATCGCGGGTGTTCGTGGGCCAGCTTGGCTTGAGTCCGACCCAATACGGTCTGCTGTTTGGCAGCATTGTTTCCGGGTTGATTGCGGGGGCGGTCTACACCAACCGCACCATCATCAAGTCCGGGCCGGAAAGGATCGTTGCCGTGGGCACCGGCCTGGTTGCGGCAGGCGCCAGTCTGTCGTTCATTATTCACCAGTTGGCTGGCCCATCGGTAACCGGTCTGATGCTGCCACAGGTGTTGCTGACGCTGGGAGCGGGCATGGTGCTGCCCGGTTCGGTCGCCGGCGCGGTGATTCCCAATCCGACCCGCGCCGGGCTGGCGGCTGGTTTTATCGGCTTTGCGCAAATGGCCGGAGCGACCGTTGCGGGATTGCTGCTCAGTCGTCTGCAGGACGACACCGCCTTCGCGATGGTCGCGCTGAATGCTGCGTTTGCCGTCGCCGGTTTTGTGGTATTCCGCATAATGCTTGCGCGTAAATCTCGCGCAGCCAAGCTCGCTCTGGGCGAGTAAGGCGTGCTGTTCGTCGCTCACGCCAGGCTCCGCGCACTGCTGATATCTTTCGAGGGCGGCGAGCCGAACTGGCGGCTGTACTCACGGCTGAATTGCGAGGGGCTTTCATAGCCGACGCGATAACAGGCACTTGCCACATCCAGCCCCTCGCCGAGCATCAGCCGGCGGGCTTCCTGCAGGCGCAGTTGCTTCTGGTATTGCAGCGGGCTCATCGCGGTCATCGCCTTGAAGCGGTGATGCAAGGTTGAGCTGCCGAGGTTGGCGATGCGCGCCAGTTCCTCGATGCGCAGTGGCTGGGTGTAATGGCTGTTCAGCCAGTCGATCGCCCGCGACACGCGGCGCGCTTGCGAATCACCCATGGCCAGTTCATACAGGCGACGCCCGTGGACGCCGCGCAACAGGCGGTAGTACATCTCGCGCAGGGCCAGCGGCGCGAGCATGCCGATGTCGCGCGGGGTTTCCAGCAGACGCACCAGACGCAGCATGGTTTCCAGCAGCGGCACGTCGATGGTTTCCAGAAACATCCCGCGCTCAGGCTCGTCGGGAACACCGGTCGGCGGCGCATCGGCGATCACCTGCGCAAGATCGGTGGCTTCGAAATCGAGACGGATACACAGATAAGGCGCCTCAGGGCTCGCCTGCAAGACTCGTCCGGACACCGGCAACGTGACTGAGACCACCAGATAATTCAGCGGGTCGTACCGGTAGCAGTCCTCGCCCAGGCCAACTTCCTTTCGCCCCTGCAAAATCAGGCACAGCGCCGGTTTGTGCACGGTGTGGATCAGCTCGGTGGGCTGGTCCATGCGAATCACATGCAGCGGCGCGATGGCGGTCTCGTAGATGCCCGGCTCGGCAAAGCGCTGGGTCAGTGCGCGGATCAGTTCAGTGCGATAGAGGGCGGTGTTTTGCAAGAGGGAAGCATCGCTCTGGTGCATAGCAAACTCTCATTAAAAATTCGGGGGCCATGGCGGTACCCGTCGCTGATCTTCAGATTACACAGCGGGGAGGGCGCAGTGTTACGCCGATACTGCCGCAGATCTGCCTGATCCTGCTGCGCGTGCCGGACATTTTCGCCTGCGCCCGTTGCCATGTCAGCCAGCGGTGACGGTCATGCCGCCATCGGCCATGACCACCGCGCCGACCATGAAACTGGCGCGGTCCGAGGCGATGAACGCGACCACTTCGGCAATTTCCTCCGGCTGCGCGGCGCGGCCGATGGGCGCGCTTTCACCGTGTTGCGCGAGGAACCCGGGACCATCGTCGACCACGTCGTTGAGAATGTTGGTCACCACATCACCGACGCCGACGGCATTGACACGAATGCCATGTTCGATCACTTCCAGGGCCAGGGTGCGTGTCAGTTGTGCCAGCGCGCCTTTCGAGGCGGTGTAGGCGGCGATGGTCGGGAAGGCGAAATACGACGCATAGGACGCGATGTTGACGATCGCACCGGACTTGTTCGGGATCATCGCTTTGACCGCTTCGCGACTGTGCAGGAAAGCGGCGGTGGCGTTGACCGCTTGAATGCGCTCCCAGTCGTCGCGGGTCATGTCGACCACCAGTTTGTTGATGATGATCCCGGCGTTGTTGACCAGAATATCCAGCCGACCAAACTGCTCGACCGCCAGCGCTACTGCACGTTCGGCGGCGCCGTCTTCGGTGATGTCGGCCACCAGCGGTACCAGGCCGGGGCGGGCCAGTTCCTGCACGTCGGGGTTGAGGTCTTCGGCGATGACTTTGGCGCCACGGGCGTGCAGCAACAAGGCGATCGCCTTGCCGATGCCGCTGGCCGCGCCGGTCACCAGGGCCACTTTGCCCATCACTTCATTTGGCGTGCTGTTGTTGATCTCGCTCATGATCTTTCTCCACGTTGTGATCCAGTCAGGATTGCCTTGCCAGCGACGTTTGGCGTCGGCGACGGTTCAACTGTCTCGCAATGCGCGGGTGACAACTTTCGCGGGCTTGCCGGGGCTGTCGGAGTTTTGCGCCCAATATGAGGTATGGCTGGGTTATTGTCGGATTTTGCAACTGCGAGAATAGAAGGACCCTTTCATGGCGAATACTGCTCAGATGCTCATAACCGGGGAGTCCATGGCTGATTACCTGCCGGGTGAACCGCTCGCGCTGACTTCGCGACCGCGAATCGACGATGTCGTGATTCAGCTATTCAGCCATCGCAGTATCAATGAGCCGATCACGGTGCCGGCGGTGGTAGAGCCGTTGCTGGTATTGGTTCTGGCAGGCGCGGCGCGGGTGGAAGAACGGGCGCCGGGTGGCGATTGGGAGGCGGTCGAGGTCAAGGCCGGCGACTTTTTTCTCACCCAGTCGGATGAACCCTACGAAATGCGCTGGCAGACCCACGGCGGCGAAACCTTTGAAGTCATGCACCTTTATCTGGGTTTGCCGCTGATCGAACGTGCCTCGCGCGAGCTGTCCGGGCAGGCCAACGCGCCGCTGCGCTTGCGCGATGTTTCAGGCGCGCGGGATTCGCACGTAGCGTTTGTCATGCAGCAATTGCGCAGCGAACTGATCGAGCAACGCACGCCCAGCGCACTGTTCGCCCAGTCGCTGGCCCAGGCGCTCGCCGTGCACCTGCTGCGTACCTATCCAGCCGAGACCCAGGCGGAGCGTCGCGTCAACGCGCTGCAGGCTTACAAACTGCGCAAAGTCACCGACGCGATGACCGCGCATCTGGACGACGAATTCAGTCTGGCGAAATTGGCAACGCTCGCCGAGCTCAGCGAATACCACTTCAGCCGCCTGTTCAAACGCGCCACCGGTCTGGCGCCTTCGCAGTATTTCATCCGCTTGCGCATGGCCCGCGCGCGGCAATTGTTGCTCGAGTCCCAGCGCAGCGTGATCGACATCGGTCTGGAGGTCGGCTATTCCAGTGCCAGTCACTTTTCGCAGGTGTTTCGTCGTGAAGTGGGCGTAACGCCCAGCGAATTTCGCGGTGCTTGAAGAGCGCCGATAAACCATCACCGCGCACTCAGACACGAATAGGCAAACCTCACGCAGCTTTCGGCACGCGTCCACCGCGCCTGCGCGCTTAAGCTTTTCGACGTACCCAGCCAACACCCCGCACAACGCGGCCCGGCTGACTTTCCATGCACTGAGCAGGAGAAACGGATATGTCGAACATCCACAACAAAGTCGTACTGATCACCGGCGCCAGCAGCGGTATCGGCGAAGCCGCCGCACGACTGATCGCAGCCAAAGGCGCTCACGTAGTACTCGGTGCCCGCCGCACCGAACGCCTGGAAAAGCTGGTCGGCGAGATCCGCAGCGAAGGCGGCTCGGCCAGCGCTCGCGCACTCGACGTGACCGATATGAATTCGATGCAGGCCTTCGTTGAATTTGCCAAGGCGCAGCACGGCAAGGTCGACGTGATCATCAACAACGCCGGGGTCATGCCGCTGTCGCCACTGGCTGCGCTGAAGGTCGATGAATGGAACCAGATGCTCGACGTCAATGTGCGTGGCGTGCTGCACGGTATTGCCGCGGTGTTGCCGGGAATGGAAGCGCAAGGCTTCGGCCAGGTCATCAACATTTCTTCGATTGGCGGCCTCGCGGTGTCACCGACCGCCGCCGTGTATTGCGCCACCAAATTCGCAGTCAGGGCCATCTCCGACGGCCTGCGCCAAGAGACGGACAAGATCCGCGTGACCGTGGTTTGCCCGGGCGTGGTCGAGTCCGAACTGGCGGATTCGATTTCCGATGAGGTGGCGCGTGAAGAAATGCGCGCGTTCCGCAGCGTGGCGCTGGGTGCCGATGCGATTGCGCGAGCGTTGGTTTACGCGATTGATCAGCCGGACGATGTGGATGTCAGTGAGATTGTCGTGCGGCCGGTGGCCAGTCCGCATTGATCGGTTGAGACAAGTCGCCGGTTACAAAGCCTGTGACGACTCATTGAAAGTAAAATGCCGGTCCCACGCGGGACCGGCAATTGCAGTCTCAGCGCTCCTAACGCATCTGCAAAATGATCGGACTGCTGCTCGCCGGATCAGTGTGTTCGCGCAGTTTGCCGACCGACGCGGCATCGACCGCGCTGGCCTGATTGCCCCAGGTACTGCGCATGAATGTCAGCACCTCGGCGATCTGCTGATCCGAGAGCTGTTCACGGAAGGCTGGCATACGATAGGCGTCCGGTACGCCCGCCGCGACGACCCGTTGCGAGCCGTTGAGGGTGATGTTGATCGCCGATGCCTGTTCCTTCGCCAGCGCGGAAGTGGCGCCGGCCAGCGGCGGCATCCATTCGGCCTGTCCCTTGCCGTCGACACCGTGGCAAGACGCGCAGCGCGTTACGTACGTATGCGCGCCGGGGCTGTCCAGGCTTGGCGCGGCAGACGCTTGCTGATATTGCCAGGGCGGGCCATCACGTTGTGGGTCGCCAGGCAGCGATTTCAGGTAATGGGCAATGGCGCTCAGATCTTCGTCGCTCATGAACTGCGTGGAGTTGTTGAACGCTTCGGTCATCGAACCGTAAACCACCGCATGGCGGTTGCGCCCGGTCTTGAGGAACTGGACGATTTCCGCCTCGTTCCAGCGGCCCAGTCCGGTGTTGTGATCGTCACGCAGACTTGGCGCGTACCAGCCGTCGAGCAGTGCGCCGGCGAGGTACGGTTGGCCGGACTCATCGAGCGCTTTCTCGTTGAAGGCCAGTCCGCGTGGCGTGTGGCAACTGCCGCAATGCCCGGCGCCCTGGACCAGATAGGCGCCGCGGTTCCACTGTGCATCCTGCGAAGGTTTGCTGGCGTAAGGTTCGGCGTCGACGAACACGCCGTTCCACATCGCAATCGGCCAGCGCAGGTTCAGCGGCCAAGGGATCGAACTCTGCTGGTTGGTCTGCTTGACCGGCGCCACGCCTTTCATGAAAAACCCATACAGCGCGCGCACGTCGTCGTCACTGAGCTTGGCATGCGAGGGATACGGCATCGCCGGGTACAAACGCCGACCGCCCGGCGCTACGCCATGGCGTACGGCACGGTCGAAATCGGCGAGGCTGTAGCGGCCAATCCCGGTGTCGGCGTCCGGGGTGATATTGGTCGCATGGATCACGCCCAGCGGTGTGGCCATTTCCAGGCCGCCAGCGAACGGCGCGCCGCCCGGCACGCTGTGGCAGGCGACGCAGTCGCTGAGGCGGGCGACGTATTCGCCGCGGGTGACCAGCCCGGGGTCGATGTCGGCCACGCTGAACGGTGGCTTTTCCAGGGGCGAGACAGGCTCGCGGGTGACATACCAGGCCAGCAGACCTGCCGCGATCAGACACGGCACGGCCAGCCAGCCAGCGGTTCTTGCGAATCGGCTGTTGTTCATAAACGCTCCGGCGCTGATCAGCTAAAGGTGTGACGGCTCATGGGCAGGCTGCGAATTCGCTGCCCGGTCAGTGCGGCCACCGCGTTGGCGACGGCCGGCGCGACGGCAGGCAGTGGCGGTTCACCGATGCCGCCCATTTTTTCCCCGCTCTCGACCACCCGCACATGCACCCTGGCCATGCGCGAAGGCGGCAGGATCGGATACAGGTCGTAATTGCGCGCGCGCGGTTTGCCATCGAGCCACACGGCTTCCTCGACCAGCGTCTGCGACAGCCCCAACGCCACGGCGCCGTTGACCTGCGCCTCGACAATCGCCGGATTGACGATGCTGCCAGGATCAATCGCTTGCCAGATGTCGTGCACCTTGACCTGGCCGTTTTCGATCGACACTTCGGCAATCACGGCCGTCTCGGTGCCGAACGGCGACGCCATCGCCACACCGCGCGCACGCCGGCTGCCATCCTCGGCAGTAAACGGTCCACGCTTCCAGCCGCCCGACAATTCGGCCACCGCTTGCAACAGGGTGGTCAGCCGAGCATTGTCACGCAGCAGATGCAGGCGCAAGTCGAACGGGTCCTTGCCGCCCTTGTCGGCCAGTTCGTCGAGGAACGATTCATAGAAAAAGTCGTTCAGCGAATTGCCCACCGAACGCCAGTAACCGAGCATGGCCGGGCCTTTGACGTAGATCTGCGCGATGCGCTTGTTGGCGACTGCATAGGACTTGCCCGACAAGCCTTCCAGCGCCGTCGGGTCGAGCTTTTCGCCTTGCTTGCCGGCGATGGCTTCGGTGGGGCCTTCGGTGGCGCTGATCGCTTCGATTGCCAACGGCCAGCCATCGTTGTCCAGCGCTGCGCGGAAATTGACCGCCGCCACCGGGCGCAGCACATCACGCAGGAATTCCTCTTCGCGGCTCCAGATCAGTTTGACCGGACGCCCGACAGCCTTCGCCAGCTCGATGGCCTGCGGGTACGGACTGGCCGAGTCGTAGAGAAAATGCCGACCGAAAAACCCGCCCAGCAGCGGCGAGTGCAGGGTGATTTGCCCAAGCTCGAGACCGGTGCGTTTGGCGATGTCGGCGCGATACAGGTCCGGTGCCTGATTCGGCAGCCAGACTTCCAGCGAGCCATCGGCATTGAAGCGGGCCAGCGCCGACGGCGGCTCGAGTTGCGCGTGATTGAGGTACTGGTTGTGATACGTCGCGTCGACGCGAGTTTTCGCGTTGGCCAGACTGGTAGCCACGTCACCCTCGTTTTCATCGTCACGGGCCGGGCCTTTTTCCGCAGCCAGACGCTTGAAATACGCATCGCTGGAAAAATCCGCCGGCATCACGCGGACCGGGCTGTCGGCGCCCGGTTCTTGCCAGTCGACCTGAATCGCCTCGACCGCGCGTTTGGCGTGCCACCAGCGCTCGGCGAGCACCGCCACGGCGCCGGGCAGACGGTGCACCGAATGCACGCCTTTCATCGCCTTGACCTGCTCTTCGTTGCGCAGATTGCCCACGGTCATGCCCAGACGCGGCGCATGCTGAACGGCGGCGTGGAGCATGTCGTCGACCGTCAGATCGATGCAGTAGAGCGCCTTGCCAGTGGACTTGTCGTAAGCGTCGATGCGCTTGACCGGTTTGCCGATCCAGCGGAACTGGCTCGGATCGCGCAGCTTGACGCTGGCCGGGTCGGGCACGGGCAGGTCCATTGCGCGTTCGGCCAACTCACCGTAGGTCAGCGAGCGGCCGGATGCGGCGTGCAGTACTTTGCCCGGTTCGGTGCTGAGTTCGCTCACCGGCACGCCGAGCCGTTCGGCTCCCGCTTGCAGAAGCATGGCGCGGGCGAGGGCGCCGAGGCGGCGCATCACCGGATAGCTCATGCGCACCGACATGCTGCCGCCGGTAATGCGCATACCGTTGTCCATCACCACGTACGCCTCGCCGGGCGGCGCGGCTTCGACCAGGAACGTCGCCGGATCAGCGTCGAGTTCTTCGCCGACAATCTGCGCCATCGCCGTGAAAGTGCCTTGGCCACCTTCCATGAACGGGCACATCAGGCGCACGCGGTTGTCCGGGCGAATTTCGAGAAACGCCGGCACCTGCGTACCGCGTTCGCTGGTCGTGGCAGCCGCTGCTGCGGCAAATGCGCGGGGCGCGCCGAGTGGCAGACCGAAGCCCAGCACCAGCGCACCGACGGCGGTACCGGTGAGAAAGCGGCGGCGGGAAAGGTTGATCGGCGTCGTCAGGTCAGGCAACGAGGATTGTGCAGTGGTTTCGCTGGAAACGTTCATCAGGCGTCCCTCTTGCCAGCCAGCTCATGCACGGCGGCATGAATGGCGTTGTAAGTGCCGCAGCGGCACAGATTGACCATCGCCGCCTCAATCTGCGCATCGCTCGGCGTGGGGTTGTGCTTGAGCAGCGCGGTCGCGGCCATGACCTGCCCGGACTGACAATAACCGCATTGCGCAACTTGCAGCTCGACCCAGGTCGCGACCACACGCTTGCCCACCTCGTCGGATTCGATGGCTTCAATGGTGGTGATATCGCGGCCAACCACACCGGCCACCGGCGTGACGCACGAGCGCACCACATTGCCGTCGACCAGCACCGAGCAGGCACCGCACTGGGCCAGGCCGCAGCCATATTTGGTGCCGGTCATGCCGAGGTCATCGCGCAACACCCAAAGGAGCGGCGTATCGGCGTCGGCATCGACCTGAACGGTCTTCTGGTTGATTCGTAGTTCCATGGGTTCACCCGCCTGATCATCGGTTGACGTGCATTTTTATAAGCATGGGCCGCAGCGCCAGTGAGCGTGTTTGTCACTGAGGTTGGCGCGCTGTGAAGTCCGCTTCGCGTGCGTGTGGGCGCGGTTGCGGTTGTTATCGGACTGTATGGCCTCGCGCGTGCGTTGGGTATCCACGGCGGTGCAAGTCCAGAGGATCAGGCAAGCATTCAAGAGGATTGCGCTAGAGCGTAGGTTATTCGCTCGCAGATTGTGTCGGGAGGATTGATCATTGCCGCCCCTGAAGCGGGGCGGCAACTGTGGGTTTATTGGCGTTGCGCATCTCCGTGCTCAACCATCGCCCGCCATTGCTGCACGCTTGGGCGCGCCTGCACCCGCGTATGCCAGGCTTTCAACGCGACACATTCATCAGGCACCGGCAGATCGACCAGCGCCGCGAATATCATCCCGCCCAACACGGCAATGTCAGCCATGGAAAAATCCTCGCCGGCGACATAAGGCTGATCGCGCAGAATGTTGTCGAAGTAGTGCATGCCGCGCACAGCCTTGTCGCGCATGCGCAGGCCCCACTCGGCGTTCTGATACAGCTCGACCTCTGGGCCAAGGCCCGGTGTGCCGTGGTGGAAGTACACGCTGATCGCGTCGAGAAATTCGATTTCGGCGCGTTTGGTCATCATGTGGATCAGGCCTTTTTCTACCGGCGTGCGGCCGGTGAGCGTCGGGTTGTCATCGAGGCTGTCGAGGTACTGAGTGATCGCCGTACACTCGGCGATCAGCGTGCCGTCCTGCAACTCCAGCAACGGCAGCGTGCCGGAGTAGTTGAGGCGCAGGAATTCAGCTTGCTTGTGCTCGCCGGTACACAGGTTGACCGACACGAACTCGATGCGCGACAGCAGTGATTTTTCTGCCAGCGCAATGCGCACACGGGCCGGGTAGGGGCCGTTGTACCAGTCGTAAATTTTCATCATCGGCAGCGGAGAAAGGTCGATCACAGCACTGGAATAAGTCATTTTGGGTTACCTGCCTGTCATTTGGTAGGTGCAAGATTGCGACCAGTTTTACCAAGTGTCAACCCCTACCTGTCAATTGGCAGGTAATCATTCTGAGCGTACACTCCGCGCCATGATCGAACGCATTGAGGGCATGAAAATGAGTGTGAACGCGCGCGAAGCGATTCTGGAGGCGGCTAAAACAGCCGCGCAGCTGCATGGCTACAGCGGCATCAATTTCCGCAGCATCGGCAAAGTGGTGGGCATCAAGAATGCCAGTATTTACTACCACTTCCCGAGCAAAGCCGATCTGGGCGCCGCCGTTGCCGAGCGCTATTGGCAGGACGCGGCGCAAGTGCTCGAAGGCATTCGCCAGGCCAATCCCGATGCGCAATGCTGCCTGACGCTGTATCCGTCGATCTTTCGCACCTCGCTGGAAAGTGGCAACCGGCTGTGCCTGGCCAGCTTCATGGCCGCCGAATATCAAGACCTGCCGGACGAGGTCAAGGCCCAGGTCAAGCGGTTTGCCGAGGCGAATATCGAGTGGCTGACCGAGGTGTTGGTCAGCGCTGGTTCGGCGGATGAAGAACGCTGTAAAACGCGTGCTCGAGCGATTTACGCGGCGGTGGCCGGTGCGCAATTGATCGCGCGCAGTCGGGGGGATATTGGGTTGTTTGATGAGTTGATTGGCAGTTATGTGGAGGCGGGGTTGATCGCTCTTTTGACCGAGTGAACAGACGCTTCACGTCGGGGCAAGGCCGGTGCAAAGCCTGCCTTGTCGTTAATGGTCAATCAAAGACCGCCTGGCCGTCGTCGTCGCGCTAAATCCAGCAAAGACGCTAGCGCAGAAACTTTTCGAATGTAGCGTCCATCGTGTGTCGGTCATAATTCAGCAAGTATCCAGGAAACTGACGATAAAGCTTTGCAAGCAGATCTTTGTTAGGGCCGCGGTGCGGACGGATAGTAGGTCATACATGATTTGATGGCTAAGACCTGGGCGTCTGCTTTCGGCGCATAAGCAGGCATTGATGATGTGAGCATTCCCGACCCGCAGTCACTTTTACGGGGCTCAATGATCGCTATGCTTCCAGCCAGTCAGAATGAAGCTGCGGAATACGCGTTTGCAGCCACTCAATAAAAACTTGAACCTGGGGAGCGAGATGAGCCCGGCTCGGGTATAGCAACGACACAGGACGAGGGGCTGGCCGATAGGGTTTTAGAATCTCCACCAAACCGCGACTGACCAAATGCTCGGACACGGTTATCCCGGGTGCCTGGATTATTCCGAAACCCGACACGCCACACTGAACGTACGCATTCGACTCGGTGACGGTGATGCCGGCATCAGGCACAAAGGATCGATCCTGACCTTTGACCGAAAAATGCCAGGGTAATGTTCTGTTGCTCTGGCCGGACAAGAAGTTGACGCCTCGATGGGAAGCCAGTTCACCGAGTGTCTTGGGTTCGCCATGCTCGTTCAAATAATCGGGCGCGGCACACGTCACCATGGTCGCCATCGCAACAGGGCGAGCGATCAAGGTCGAATCCGGTAGATCGCCGATACGCAACGCACAGTCGACGCCTTCGCCGATCAAGTCGACGGCCCGATCAGTCACGCCCAGAATCATGTTGATGTTTGGGTAGCAGACGGTGAACTCTTTAAGGCTATTGATGAATTTCATCTGCGCGAAGGCGCTTGGAATATCGACGCGAAGTCGGCCTGTGAGCGTTGCTCCTGAGCGATCGAACATTGAGGTCGCAGCAGAAATACCCGCCAGAATTTCTTGTACCCGCTCATAGAACCTCTCGCCCTCGGCGGTGAGGGCTACCTTTCTTGTGGTGCGCTGGAACAAGCGCACGCCCAATGACGTTTCCAACTCCTGGATAGATCGAGTGACCTGAGGTCGCCCGATGTCTAGCGATTCCGCAGCTTTGGTAAAGCTGCCAAGTTCGGCAAGCCTGGCGAACAGTCGCATCGATTGAAGCAATTCCATGACTTTCCTATGAACCCAAGTGACTAAGAGGTTGAACATGATTGTTGTCCAAGAATAGAACAATCATGTCTTTTTCCCCGCATTTATTGCGCGCCCTCAACAGCGAAAAATGCACCCAAGGCTGAACCGGCTTGGTTCATCACCATTGATATGTATTGGGAGACTCGCAATGAAGGCTTGGTTTTTGAAAGATTTCGGACTCGACAATCTGCAGTTGGAGGAGGTGGCGACCCCGCAACCCAAGGCTGGCGAATTATTGGTGAAGGTCGGTGCTGTTTCGCTCAACTTTCGCGACAAGGCAATTGTCGACGGCATTTATGAACCGCACATGGTGCCCAAGCCATTGATTCCGGTGAGCGATGCAGCCGGCACGGTGGTAGCCATTGGTGACAACGTCACGCGCTTTAAGGTCGGTGATCGTGTCAACTCGCATCTTTACTCGCGTTGGCTGGATGGCGAGCCAGGGCCGAACGAACCCGATTACTGCTTCGGTTCGCCGTTGCCTGGCGGTTTGGCCGAATACATGATCATTCATGAGGACAGCGCCGTCGGTGCCCCGGACAACATGAGTGACATAGAGGCGGCAACACTGCCTATTGCTGCACTTACGGCCTGGTATTCGCTGGTCGACTTCGGACAAATCCAGTCGGGTCAGACCGTATTGGTTCAAGGCACCGGGGGGGTATCAATATTTGCCGTGCAGATCGCTACAGCGCTTGGCGCGAAGGTAATTGCAACGTCGAGTAGCGACCAAAACCTGCAAGCCGTGAAGGCGCTCGGGGCTGTGGCAGGAATCAATTACAGAACAACTCCGAATTGGGCGGACGAGGTGCTGAAGCTAACCGATGGCAAGGGCGTGGATCTGCTACTCGATGTGGCCGGTGGCAGCGGCATCAATCATTCGGTAGCAGCCACCAAGGCATCAGGGCGTATTGCGCAGATCGGTTTTTTGACAGGGCAAACCGTTGAACTGAATCTGATGCCACTGATTTTCCGCCAGACAACCATTCGCGGAATCGCCGTGGCGCCGCGTTCATCCTTTGACCGGATGAACGCGTTTCTCAACGAACACAAGATCCGTCCCGTTATTGATCAGGTGTATCCGTTCGAGGACGCACGCAAGGCTTATGAGCATCTCGCGAGGGGAGCATTTGGAAAGGTCGTGATCAAAATCGCTTGATAGTGTTAAGGCGCCAAGTTGGCGCCTTTTTTCGTCTGGGTCAGTAGATTCAATTCTGGAGTCTGAGCCAATCGAAACTCGGACCCGAAAGGCCGCTATTGGCCGACAGCGGAAAATAAATCAGACGCCATCTCGCTAAAGTCAGGATGCGCCGCCCTTGACCAGGCTGGAGACATTGACACGAACGGACAGCCCCTCACCCTAGCCCTCTCCCCCAGGAGAGGGAACCGATTCGGGGATATTCGAGAGTGACGGCGACCTGAACGTAACGCTTTGAATCCAGAATCGCTGAAGCTCACCAAAGCCATAATCACTAAGGTCTTCCAGGTCGATGTATCACGAAAGACACCTCGGTCGGCCCCCTCTCCCTCCGGGAGAGGGCTGGGGTGAGGGCCGCGCTTGCTCACAGCCCCCAAGTCATCCGCCAGCCAACCCCAGCACTTACATCACTCCGGCAACTGCAAATTATCCAAAGCCCGATTCACCGCCAGCTCCCCGAGCATGATCAACTGCGAAATCCCCAACAACGCCCGCCGCTGCGAC